>JALSSE010000195.1 GCA_026984415.1 Hydrogenothermaceae bacterium
CCCACAACTTTTTATCTGGAATTTTTCTATTAGAAAGAGATTTAAAAGAAAAGATAAAAAAAGAGTATTTTCTTCCTGTATTTTACTCTATTGTTTTCCATCACAATAAAAATATTAATTTTTCTCCAGAGTATTTACAGCTTGTAATTGAAAAAGACATAAAACCAAACACATCAGCTTTAAACTGGCTTTTAGATTATGGATTTAAATCTATTAATGCTTCTCCTGAAAAAGCAAAGACACTGTATAAAAGGATTGAGGAGTATTTGTTTAATCAAAGAAAAGCAATAGAGCTAAAGAAAGATAAAAAATTTATTTTCCTTAAAGGACTTCTCCATAGAACAGACCATTCAGCATCGGCACAGGTAAATATTGAAGAAGAAAGAATTAAAAATCCTGAAGAAAAGCTTTTAAACTATCTAAAAACAAAAAAAAATTCCAGTGGGCTTAAACCTTTTCAAAAAGAGGCCTCAAAATACAGAGATGAAAATATTCTACTTACAGCTTCAACAGGAATGGGAAAAACAGAATTTGCAGTAAACTGGATAGGAAAAGATAAGGCTTTTTATACTTTACCTGTTAGAGTTTCCGTTAATGCTATGCATGAAAGATTTTCAGATATATTTGGAAAAGAAAAAGTAGGACTGCTTCACAGTGATGCAGTTTTTTATGGATTTGATAAATCAGAAATTTTTGAAGATTTTCTATCAATAGAAGAACACATAGCAAGAACCCAGTCAACAAAACAGCTATCTATGCCTATAACAATAACTACAGCAGACCAGCTCTTTACAGCTACTTTTAAATACAGTGGATACGAAAAAATTTACTCAACCCTTGCTTATTCAAAAGTTATTCTCGACGAACCTCAAAGTTACTCACCAGATACCCTCGCAGTTATAATAAAAGGACTTCAGGAAATAAGTCAGCTTGGTGGAAAGTTTTGCTTTATGAGTGCTACAATTCACCCATTTGTTGTGAATTATTTAAAAGAGTATTGTAAAATCCTTCCTCCACAGTTTCACAAAGAGAAAAAACACAAAATAAAACTTATTGATGAACCTATAGAAAATCTGAAAGACCATATAACAAAAGAATATAAAAAAGGCAAAAAAGTATTAGTGATACTCAACACAGTTAAAAAGGCTCAGGAAATTTATAAACTGTTAAAAGAAGAAGGCTTAAACATTAATCTCTTACACTCTTTATTTATTCAAAGAGACAGAAAACTAAAAGAGCAAGAAATTCAAAACCCAAAAAAGCCAGTAATCTGGATAACAACCCAGCTTGTAGAAGCCTCTTTAGACATAGACTACGATGTGTTGTTTACAGAAATCGCTTCTTTTGACTCACTTATCCAGAGAATGGGAAGAGTTTACAGAAAATCAGGAAGAGAGATTAAACAAGACCAACAACCAAACATAATAATATCTACAACGCAACCGTCAGATAAAGGAAAAATATACGATAAAGATATAGTAAACTTGACAAGAGAGGCTTTAAAAGAATTTGATGAAAAATTTTTATTAGAAGAAGATAAACAAAATCTAATGAACGAAGTTTTTTCCGAACAAAAAATAAAAAACACAAACTTTTTCAAAAAATTCATAAAAAATATGGAGCTTTTAGAACTTGGTTTTCAGGCAGAAAGTAAAAAAGAAGCTCAGCAGTTATTCAGAGAAATCTACAACATACAGGCAGTCCCAGAAGAGATTTATAATCAGAATTTAGAAGAAATTGAAAAATTAATTGAAAACATTTTAGACAAATCAAAACCATATCCAGAAAGACTAAAAAGTATGTATAATCTAAACAGCTACACAGTAAATATTCCTTATTTCAGAATAAAAGAAACACTGCCAACAGCAATAACCCCGCAAAAAATGAAAACCCAAATATTTACAGTAGACTTCAAATACGACAAAGAATTAGGTTTAATATTTGAAAGGGAAGAATTAGGGGAGTTTTTGTGAGAAATGTTTTATATTGGATGATATAGTAAAAATTTCTACAAACAAAAGAGAAGCAATAGATGAGTTTACAGTTTTTTGATAGAAAAGTTTGGATAGAAAGAAACTTTAGTAATATGCAAGAAAGTTACTCCTTATAAATATTGTTTCCTTTCTCCTCAGCAAAGCAGTTATCAAATTCACAGTTTTCTATTGTGTTATTTTTATTAGCATAAATACCACCACCCCAATCAGCAGAGCAGTTATCAAATTCACAGTTTTCTATTGTATTGTTATTTTTAGCATAAATACCACCACCACTATCATTAGCGGAGCAACTATCAAATTTACAGCTTTCTATTGTGTTGTTTTCACCAACACGAATCCCACCACCAAAATCAGCAGAGCAGTTATCAAATTTACAATTTTCTACTATGAAATTTTTATCTATAAATAGCCCACCTCCTATGGTTATATTTTCTTCAAAATTGAAACCTTTGAGACTATTTAATTGATTAGAGCTTCTTCCTCCTCCATACTTAAATTGGCAGTTTTTTATGTATCCTGAAGTATCTCCTATTATTGAAATGTTTTTCCATCTTTCATCAGGATTTTTTGCAGTAAATTCTGTATTTTCTGCAACAAAGTTTCCATTGATTATAACTAATCCAGCGTCTTTACCAAATTCTAACTTACAGTCTACAATCTCAATATTTGCATTTTTTAAGATAATATCTTTTGTTATGTATAATTTCTGGTTTTTTATTGAAGCTTTTTTACTTTTATATTCAATCTTAATGTTAGAGCCTTTTATATTAATTTCGTTATATATCATTCTTTCCAATAGAGCTATATT
>JALSSE010000196.1 GCA_026984415.1 Hydrogenothermaceae bacterium
TCCAACCAATCATTGGGTTTTCTTCTACAGGTTCAAAATATTTTCCACCTAAAAGGTTTGCATACTCGTTTGATTTAAAATCTGAAAATCTAACGATTACAGGCTTTGGATAAAATGCAGCTGCAATTCTTGCTACACCATAAGATAACTTTTTAATGAAATATTCTTCTTTATTATCATATCCAAATGTTTTGTCTTCTATAATTTTTGCAAGTTCTGGGTCTTTCTCTTTTATCTCATCAAATTTTATAAGTGCAAGGGGATGTATTGAAATATAGTTATTGATTATAAATTCTTCCCTTGCAAGTCCAACCCCTGAGTTTGGTAAGAAAGAGAAATTAAATGCCCCTTCAGGAGAAGCAACGTTCATCATTATTGGGGTTTTTGTTTTTGGTAATGTGTTTATATCAACTTCTTCTACTTCGTATTCTATTTTTCCATCGTAAACATAACCAACTTCACCTTCGGCACAGGAAACAGTCACTTCTTGACCGTCTTTTAAAACTTCTGTTGCATTTCCAGTTCCTACAACAGCAGGTACTCCAAGTTCCCTTGCAACAATTGCAGCGTGGCATGTTCTACCACCTCTGTTTGTTACAATTGCTGCAGCCTGTTTCATTATTGGTTCCCAATCTGGGTCTGTCATATCTGTAACTAAAACATCTCCAGCTTCAAAGTCTTTTGCGTCCTGTATAGAGTTCATTAGTTTTACTTTTCCAAAAGCAACTTTATCTCCGACAGCAATTCCTTCAACTATTCTTTTCTTTATTCTTTCTTCGTACGGTTCAACTATTTTGTATGTAACAATTTTTGAGTGGTCTTTTCTTGAATGGACTGTTTCTGGTCTTGCCTGAACAATGAAAAGTTCATTTAACTGACCATCTTTTGCCCATTCAACGTCCATTGGAGTCCATTTTCCATATTTATTTGAGTAATAATCTTCAATAGCTATAACCCATTTTGCCAGTTGTAAAACATCTTCATCAGGTAAGGAAAATTTCTTCTGATTTTCAGGTAAAACAGGAACTATTTTTGTTCTTTCTTCTGGAGTTGTACCGTAAATCATTTTGTGGGTTTTTTTACCTAATTTCTTCTCAATAATTGATTCGTAACCTTCTTTCAATGTTGGTTTAAATACTAAAAACTCATCTGGAGTTATTGCTCCAGAAACAACCATTTCACCTAAACCGTAAGATGAATTTATGAGAACAACATCTTTAAATCCACTGTCAGTATCTAATGAAAAAGCAACCCCTGCAGAAGCAAGGTCAGAACGAACCATTTTTTGGACACCAACAGCCAATCCTATTGAAAAGTGGTCAAATCCAAAAGATTCCCTGTAAGATATTGCCCTATCTGTGAAAAGAGAAGCAAAACAGTTTTTGATTGCAGTCAGTAGAGTTTCATCACCTTTTATATTCAGGTAAGTATCCTGCTGTCCTGCAAATGATGCGTCTGGTAAATCTTCTGCTGTTGCAGATGAACGAACAGCAACGTCAACCCTATGTTGTCCGTATATTTCGCTTAACTTTTCGTATGCTTTTATGATTTCATTTCTTAAATCTTCAGGGTATTCTCCACCTTTAATCATCTCCCTTACAGTAAGTCCTCTTTTCTGAAGGTCTTCAACATCATTTGGGTCTAATCCTTTTAATGCTTCTTTAATTTTCTCTTGCAGGTTATTATGATTTATAAAATATCTGTAAGCAGCTGCTGTAACCACAAATCCCATAGGTATTTTGATTCCAAGTGGAGAAAGACCTTTAATCATTTCTCCAAGTGAAGCATTTTTACCCCCAACTAATTCAACGTCTTCCATCCCTACTTCATCTAACCAAAGAACTAAATTCTTTTCTCTTGACATATTTATTTCCTCCTAAGCGTTTATCTTTGTAAAATCTGCTATTTTCTTGAAAAGTTCATTAATTTTTTTAAGTAATGATAATCTGTTTTCTTTTATATCTTCTTCTTTTACCATTACCATAACATTGTCAAAAAAGTTGTCAATGTATTTTTTTAATGAAACAATATCTTTCAAACCTTTCTCATAATTTTTTTCATTTATATCTTTTTCTACTTCTTCTTTGATTTTTTCAAACTCTTCAAAAAGTATTATTTCTTCTTTTTCTTTAAGTAAGTTTTTGTTAAATTTTTCTACAAATCCGGCAGGTATAATTTTCCCAACTCTTTTGAAAACTGTCATTATTTCTTCAAATTCTGGATTTTGTTTCAGTTGGGTAATTGCTTTTATTTTCAGATAATCTCTGTACAGGTTGTAATCTTTTGTTGATATTACTGCATTTATTATATCTGTTGGAAATCCTTTAGAGGACATGTACGCCTGAAACCTACCAAGTATAAAATCTAAAACATCATCTTTTATATTTTTTATGTTTATTTCAACTGTTTCTTTTGTTTTTTTGTTAATAATTGTTCTGTTGTAAAGCCTTGCTAAATCTTTTACTATAATTATTCTTTCTATTAAATTTTTTAAATCAATGTCAAGCTCTTTTTCTACTAATAACCTTACAATTCCAATTGCATTTCTTCTTAATCCAAACGGGTCAGTACCAGTTTTTGGTTTTTCTCCAATTGAGAAAAATGAGATTATTGTGTCTAATTTGTCAGCAATTGCCAAAGCTGTTCCTATTTTTGTTTGTGGAAGTTCATCATCAGAAGTTTTAGGAAGGTAGTGTTCATAAATTGCTTTTGCTATTTCTTCTTTTTCTCCCTGCTTTAAAGCGTAGTGCATTCCAATTATTCCCTGTAATTCGTCAAACTCTTTAACCAT
>JALSSE010000197.1 GCA_026984415.1 Hydrogenothermaceae bacterium
TTGAATTCAAAATTGAAGAACTTAACAATGTATCAGGATACGATGCAAACAAGGTAAATATAGAACACGAATTAGCTAAAATGGCAGAAAGTTCAATCATGTATAAATCTTTAGTTGAAACAATGAAAAAAGAAATCTCTAAAATCAAATACAGTATTTCAGGGAGGTAATTGAGATGTTGTTTAAAGGTTTAGAAGTTGCCGTTACAGGTATGGAAGCCCAGAGGGTTAGAATAGATATATCTTCAAGCAACCTTTCAAATGTAAACTCAACAAAAGCTGAAAATGGAGAACCTTACAGAAGAAAAGTTCCTATTTTTGAAGCTGTTTTAGACAAAGAAACAAACCTAACAAAGGTTAGAGTTAAAGATATAGTAAAAGACCCTTCTCCTTTCAAAATGAAATTTGACCCAAACCATCCAGATGCAGACCAGAACGGTTATGTAAAACTGCCAAATGTTGACCCATTAAAAGAAATGGTAGATATGATGTCTGCAATAAGAAGTTATGAAACAAACCTCACTGCATTTAATACCCATAAAGATATGCTGTTAAAAACATTAGAAATATTAAAAGTTTAGGGGGTAGAAAATGAAAATAAATGGAATTGGAAGTACAGATTTAAATAAAATTTTAATTCCCGACAACCAGAAAACTGCAAAGACAGGATTTTCTGATATCTTAAAAAATTTCATAGCAGATGTTAACTCCGACCTTACAACTGCAAAAGCAGCAGAACAGGACATAATTTCTGGAAAAGTAGATAACCTTGAACAATTAATGTACCAGATTGAAAAGTCCGATATATCATTAAGACTAATAACAGAAATAAGAAATAAAGCGTTGGAGTCCTACCAAGAAATAATTAGAATGCAGGTATAACGGAGAAGTGGGTTGGCAGTTGATTTTGATAAATTAAAACAAAAATCAGAAGAATTTTTAAAAAATAATTTAAACCTAAAATTCATTACGTTAATAGTTGGTATTCTATCTATAATTGCTATTTTGTCCTTTTTACTATTCAAAGATATCAAGGAAGCTAACTACGCTGTTCTATATTCAGGATTAAGCCCTGACGACGCAGGACAGATACTAACAGTACTTCAAAATGAAAAAGTACCTTACAAAGTTGAAGGAAACGGGACATTAATCCTTGTTCCGAAAGATAAAGTTTACGATTTAAGGCTAAAGTTAGCTTCACAGGGAATTCCTTCTGGAAAGGTTGTTGGATTTGAGATTTTTAATGAACCAAAAATGGGAGTTACCCAGTTTCAAGAAAATATAAATTACATCCGTGCAATAGAAGGAGAACTGACAAGAACAATAAAAAGAATTGACGCAGTTATGGACGCAAAAGTTAATATTGCACTTCCAAAAGATTCTATATTTGTTAGAGAAGAAGATGAAGCAAAAGCATCTGTAATTTTAAAGCTATACCCGGGAAAAGACTTAACAAAAGAACAGGTTAAAGCTGTTGTATTTATCGTCTCCCATGCAGTACCAAAATTAAAACCTGAAAATGTCACCGTTGTTGATAACAGGGGAAGGGTTTTATCAGACCTTTTAGAAGATGAAGAAAATGAAGTTGTAAGCGGTAAAAGTTTAGAAATAAAGAAAAAATTTGAAAGGCAAATTCAAAAGAATGTTCAATCTATGCTTTCACAGGCACTTGGATACGGTAAAGTAGTTGTAAGGGCAACAGTTGAATTAGAAACAGGGAAATTTGAAAAACAGGAAGAAATTTATGACCCTGACAAAACAGCAGTTGTCAGTGAAAGAAAAATACAGGAAAAGGAAAAGAACTACAAAGAGCCAACATCAGGTGCACCGGGAACACCTACAAATGTACCGCCAGTACTGAATTTAAATCAGAATAAAAATGTAGTTTCTGAAAAAAGTAAAAAAGACGTAACAACAAATTACGATGTTTCAAAATCACTAACTAAACTTCAACAGCAGGTTTTCAAAATTAAAAAAATAAGTGTTGGGGTTCTTATTGATGGTAAATACAAAGAAACAAAAGATAAAGATGGAAATGTTAAAAAAGAGTTTATACCAAGAAGCCCAGAAGAATTAAAATCTTACGAAGAACTTGTTAAAAGTGTGATTGGATTTGATGAAAAACGTGGAGATACAATTAAAGTAATCAGTGTACCATTTGAAAGTCAAGAAGAACTATATCCAGTAGAAGCAGGCTTTCAGCTTACAGGAACAAATTTAGTTATGGTAGTTGCAATAGGTGTTCTTTCACTGGTTGTTTTACTTCTTATTGTTTTCCTCATTCTTAAATCAAGGAAGAAAAAAGAGCAGGTTACCCTTGGGGAAGGAATAATCCCTGAAGCTATGGAAGGAATGAAAGCTTTACACGAAGAGGAAGAAGCTATTGGAATAGAAAATGAGCCTGCGTATAAAAAGATATTGGAAATATCAGAAAAACATCCTGAATTGTTATCCTCTTTGATTAGTAAGTGGCTTAAAGAAGAAGGTGCATAATGATTGAGTTAGAAGACTTTTCATACTTTCAGGAAGTAGAGAATAAGTTAAAGGAAAACAATGAACAAAACAAGATTGAAATTTTGAAAGAAGAATTTCAAAAGAGATTAGAAGAAGAAAGAGAAAAAGCTTTTCAGGAAGGATATAAAAAAGGAATTACAGAAGGAAAAGAGGAAATAGAAAAAAAACTTAAAAAAGAGTTTGAAAAATTTGTTAAAGAGAAAGAGATAGAATTTCAAAAAAAAGAAAATGAGCTAAAAGAGTTAAATTCAAAGCTCAAAAAATTTAGAGATGAAAT
>JALSSE010000198.1 GCA_026984415.1 Hydrogenothermaceae bacterium
AAAGAGTATGAGAAATTAGAAAAAGATTTTATGGAGTTTTATCCAGAATTAGAAAATTTTGTGTTTTCACTCCGTAATGGAAATTTAGATAATTACAGATAATTAAGCAACACTGAATAAATCAAATCTATCTCCGTATTTATCAAATAGTACATTTTTAAGTTCAGGAAAATTTTTTAAGTGGGGGTCTTCTTTTATAAGATTTTCAGCTTCTAATTTTGCATACTTCAGGATTATTTCATCTTTTGGTCTCTGTAAATCTGCAATTCTAAAATTAAACTTTCCTGACTGGGCTGTTCCACTTATGTCCCCACCTCCCCTTATTTTCCAGTCTTCTTCAGCAATTTTAAATCCGTCAGAAGTTTTAACAACTATTTTTAATCTCTCTAAAGTTTTCCTTCTTCTATTTTCTTCATCAGGTTTTGGGGACGGTTTCCTTAAAGATGAAGGTGCTATCAGGAAGCAATAACTCTTATGCTCTCCTCTACCAATTCTACCTCTAAGCTGGTGAATCTGTGATAAGCCAAATCTATGGGCTTCTTCAATGACCATAACTGTTGCATTTGGAACATCAACCCCAACTTCTATAACTGTCGTTGATACTAAAATGTCAGCTTTTCCTTCTTTAAATTCCTTCATTATCTTATCTTTTTCTTCCTGTTTCATTTTTCCGTGTAAAAGTAAAACCTTTTTATCTGGAAATGCCTCTTTCCAGTGTTTATACCCTTCTTCAGCCGATTTAATATCCATTTTTTCAGATTCTTCAATTAACGGATAAACAACAAAAACCTGTCTTCCTTTTTTTAGTTCTTCACCGATTTTTTTATACAGGTTTTTCCTTTCATCATCAAAAAGTAGAACTGTTTCTACTGGTTTTCTTCCTGCAGGAAGCTCATCAAGTATTGATACATCAAGGTCTGAAAAATATGTTAATGTTAATGTCCTTGGAATTGGAGTTGCAGTCATAACAAGTGTGTGGGGCATAAAATTAGCCTTTTCTGTAAGTGCTTTCCTCTGTTCGACACCAAACCTGTGCTGTTCATCAACAACAACAAGGGCAAGATTTTTAAATTTTACTTTTTCCTGAATTAAAGCGTGAGTTCCTATTACTACCTCTGCTTTTCCCTTTTCTAATTCTTCATAAATCTTATTTTTTTCTTTGGATGGAAGGCTACCTGTCAGTAAAACAACATTTACACCAAAATTTTCAAGAAAATTTTTAAAACTGTTGTAATGCTGCTGGGCAAGTATTTCTGTTGGTGCCATAACAGCAACCTGTTTTCCATTTTTTACAACAGCTAAAGCTGCTGCTGCTGCAACAACTGTTTTACCACTTCCAACATCTCCCTGAACCATTCTGTTCATTGGTATTGTTTTATTCATATCAGAAAGTATTTCTTTTATTGTTTTTTTCTGGGCATTTGTTAGTTTAAAAGGAAGATGTTTTTCAAATTTTTCTATGAAATTGTTTTCAACCTCAATTTTTACAGAAGGAAACTGCTGAAATAGGTATTTCCTGTAAAACTGGGCAAGCTGTAAAAGGAATAATTCTTCAAATATAAATCTTTTCTGGTATCTTGTATTAAAATTTTCTAATGCTGTTATATCTTCATCCTGTTCTGGAAAATGTATTTTTTTCAGTGCAGTTTTAACTTCTGGAAGTTTGTACCTTTCAAGGAGATATTCAGGAAGTATTTCAGGGTAATAGGAAGAGTATCTTTCAACTATTTTATACATTCCCCTTCTTAAGTGGTTCATTGTTTGCGATGTTATTTTTATGGAACTATCACCTTTTAGAGAGTAAACAGGAACTATCCTTTCTGTATTTATTTTATCGTTGTCAGAAATTCTGAATATTTCTGGCTGTATTATTGATTTTTTCCCGTTAAAAATAGAAATTTTTCCAAAAATTTTAACTTTTTTTCCTTTTTTAAAAAAATTGAATAAAAAGGGCTTGTCGTGGACAAAGTACACATATAGTTTTAATTTCCCTTCTTTGAGAACTACTTCAGTTTTTAATCTTCCCTTGTTAACTTTTTTTATGCTTTCTACAGTTAAAATAAATGTTCCTTTTTCTTCATTTTTTACTTTAGAAATAGATTTAATTCTCCTGTCTTCATACTTTCTTGGAAAGTTATAAAGGGCATTTTCAACATTAGATAATCCTATTTTTTTAAAAGCCCTTTTTTCTATTGGCTTTAGTATTTTCAAATCACTGATATTTAAATTTTTAAAGTAATTTCTGTCTAACTGTTGTTTTATTTTTTTATCCTCTTTTTTTTGAACAGAGATAGGATATCCCTTTAGATTGTTTTCTGTTTCTTCAACGGCTTTTATTAAGTAGTCAATAAAGGCTCTTTTTTTGTGGTTTGAAAGGTTATCAATATCTTTTATATCTTCCAATAAACCTTCTGGCAGGTAATCTTTTAGCAAATCGTAAAGTGTATTTCCTAAATCTTTTACCCTTGCAAGCTTTAAATCATCGTAATCTTTTAAATTTAATAGTAAATCTTTAGACTTTTTTAAGTTTTTCATGTTCCTTTATGTAATTTTTTATATCTTCTAAAAACTTTTCTGGGTCTAAACCGTAGTATGTTGCAGCCCCAAATAAAGTTTCGTGTTTTTTTCCTTTACAGGTTTTACAGTACATATTTCTTTCTTCAAAGAATTTTATTAAAAATGGATATTTTTTCAATGCTTTTTCTACTGTTGTTGTTAAATCTATATGTTTCATTCCTTACCTCTCATAAATTTTTTATAAAGATACTATAACATAAGAGATATTCATCTTTTTAGATTTATCAATTTACATTTTGAAGTTTTTTCTCTAATTTTTTTGATAAACGGTGGTTTGGATTTTTTTCAATAATGTCTTTGTAAATTTTTAGAGCTTTCTCATAATTTTTGTTTTTTTCTTCTAATTTTCCATAAGAGTAGGAGATAAAAGGGTCTTTTTTATTTTTTTCATAGGCTTTTTGATAAAAAGAAAGGGCTTCTTTTATGTTATTGTTTTTTTCCTCTAAATAGCCTTTTGAGTAAAGGAGATAACCTGTTTTATCTTTATTTATTAACTCTGATAATATTTGATTTGCCTCTTTTTTATAACCACTATCTATCATCTCTATAATTAATCCAGAAACCATATCTTCATTTTCAGATGAAATTTTTAAACTTTTTAGAACTTTTACTACCTGATTTACTTTTCCTTCCTGTATGTATAAATGCAAAAGGACATTTAGAACAGAAATATCACTTTTAAGGTAAAGGGCTTTTTCATAAAATTCTATCGCTTTTTCATTCTGTCCTTTCAAGTAGTATTTATCAGCTGTTAATAAATATTTATTAAATATGTACTCCCTTTTTTCAGGGGTTATTATTTCAAAATTTGTAGCTTTTGTCTTTTTTAAGTTTGTCTCAATGGTTGTCTTTTTATGTTTTTTTACATTATTCTTCTTTTTTGGCAAATTATTAATTTTTTTTGTTTCTTTTGCCCTGGTTAATTTCGGCTTGCTTAGTTTTTCTTCTTTTACAATCGGTTTATTTTCTTCAAGAATCAGTCCATAATCCTGTAGATTTTTATTATTTTCTGTTTTTACAACAGATTTTACAGAGTAGTTTTGTTTTTTTTCAGAAAAGATGAAAAAGTAGAGGGAAACTGCAACTAAGATTAGTAAAATACCTAATAAGCTAAAAATTCTTATACTTTTGAATTTCTGATTTTTTCTCTCAATAACTAAATGAGGAGGGACGTACTTTTTGTTTTCTTCATTTTTTACTTTGTTTAAGGTGTTTATAATTAAACTCATTTCAACTTTCTATCAGCTCCAGATATTTATCAGCATAATTTTTAATATGAAACTCTTCGGCTTTTTTTAAGGATTTAATTTTGTATTCATTTAATAATTCGTCATTTTTTAATAAATTCATTACTTCTTTTGCAAATTTTTGCTTATCAAAAGGCGGAACTAAAATTCCTGTGCCTTCTGATAGAACATCTACAAACATTCCTGATGTTTTAAAGGCAACTACTGGAACTCCTAAAAACATACTTTCTTTCATAACTCTTGGACCACCTTCAAACAAAGATGAAAGTAAAAAAATATCAGACCTTTTTATGAATTTAAAAGGGTTTTTTTGAAATCCAGTAAAAATAACATCTTTCTCAAGCCCTTTTAACTTTGCAAAATCTTCAAGTTCTTTCCTTGATTTTCCTTCACCTACAAAAACCAATTTAACATCAGGAATTTCTCTTTTAATAATTTCTAAAATTTCTATTAAAATTTTCTGGTTCTTTTGGGGTATTAGCCTTGCCACATTTATTAAAATCCTGTTCTTTTTAAAAATTTCCTCATATTCTTCTGGAATGTTTTCTTCAGCTTTACTCCTTATTTCTTCTGGATTTATACCAATATGTATTACTTTCAATTTATCATCTTTTATAAAGAATGTTTTTTTCAGGTCTTCAATAACGTCGTCAGCTATTCCTACAATATAATCTAAATTTTCATACATTTTTTTAATAAAAAGCCTGTAAGGTATTTTCCATTTAGAACCATAATGATAATAACTACTGGAATTACGGGAAATTCCTATAAATTTTATATCATTTTTTTTATACAGGGTTTTTGCAATTGATGTTGTTATGTTTTGAGGCAACATATTGCTTAAAACAGCATCTGGTTTTTCCTCTTCAATTATTTTCTTTAACTTAAAAGGTCTTTCAATATCGCCGTATTTTGCATTTAAATATATGACAGGGAAATTTAAAGATACTTCCCTTTTTCTTTTTTTGTTAACAATAATTTTTACTTCAATACCCCTTTTTATAAATTCCTCAATCAAAACAATCTGGGAAAATAAAGCTCCCCCTGACTGTGGGTCTAAACTATTTGTGTAAAATAATATTTTTTGTGTTTTCAACAAAGAACCTCTCTAATTTTTATTTACTCTGCACCCTGAACTTTTCTAATTCTTCTTGCAAGTTCTCTAATTGCTTCTACCTCACTCATTCCCTCTTCCATAAGCTGTCTTACTGTTTGAGCTTTTGCAAGTGTGTTTACAACTTCCATTACATCCTCCCCAAAATAACACTCACTTTTGCCCTGGTTTTCAATAGCCTGTGTTATGCAGTTGTCTAATTGTTCAGGTGTAAATTTTTCGGCAAGTTCTTTTATCTCTTTTATGTTCATAAAAACACACCTCCTTAAACTCTTATTTTTCCTTTAAACTTTTTCTGTAGTTCCCTTTTTATTGCTTTTTCTTTTAGTGCTTCTCTTTTTTCGTATTTTGCTTTACCTCTTGCAAGTGCTATTTCTAATTTTATTTTTCCGTTTTTTAGGTAAAGTTTTACAGGTATTAAAGTAAATCCCCTTTCCTGCATTTTTCCCATAAGCCTTAATATTTCCCTTTTGTGGAGGAGTAGTTTTCTTTTTCTTGTATATTCGTGCTGATATTTACCAGCTGGTTTGTAATGTCCTACATGCATACCAATAATATAAGCTTCTCCATTGTCTATTCTTATATAACTCTCTTTAAGATTAACATTTCCTTCTCTTATTGCCTTTACTTCTGACCCTTTTAAAACAAGACCAGCTTCGTAAGTTTCTATTATTTCATAATTTCTAAAGGCATTTTTATTTGTAGCTATAACTTTAATTCCCATTTATTCACCTTTTATAATATTATTAATGCTTTATTATTATATAAAAATAATTGGGAGAAATATTATGTATAAATATATTTCCATCTTTCTCTTTCTTCTCTTTCCATTAATTTCAACAGCGACACCAGTTTACAAATTACGAATAAACATAGATACTGCAAATTCACAGTTTAAAGGAAATGTTGAGTTCATCCCAGATAAAAATAAAAAATATGTTTTTTATATTGAAAATTTAGATTTACAATCTGTTTCACCAAAACCTGAAAATTTAAATAAAAAATACCTTACAGTAAAAGGGAAAAAGGGAGAACCAATAAAAATAATCTATTACTATAATACAAAACACAATAAACATAACTACATTGACAGGGATTTTGTTTATCTTACTGAACCGTGGTATCCGTATTTAGATGAATTATCTGTTTACGACCTGTTTGTAATTTTACCAGAAGGTTTTGAAGCAGTATCAGAAGCAAACAAAATAATAAAATTAAAGGATAAAAATACAGTCTCTTTTAAGTTTGAATTTCCCTATCCAGTGGAGCACATAAATTTAATAGCATCAAAAAACTGGGAAGTTGTGGAAGATAATTACGAAAATATAAAAATATACGGCTATTTTTTCAAAAGTGATATTAAACTTGCAAAAACTTACATAGAATACACAAAAAACTATCTTCAGATGTATGAAAAAATTTTAACAAGATACCCTTATAAAAGATTTTCCATTGTAGAAAACTATTTTCAAACAGGATATTCAATGCCTACATTCACACTCCTTGGAAGTTATGTTGTTAAACTTCCTTTTATAGTAAAAACATCTTTAGGACATGAAATTGTTCACCAGTGGTTTGGGAACAGCGTATACATTGATTATGACAGGGGAAACTGGGCAGAGGGGTTAACAACGTATTTTGCAGACCACTACTACCAGAAACTAAAAAATACAGACTGGGAATACAGGAAAAATTCTATTTTAGATTACCTTTCTTATGTAAAACCGCAAAAAGAATACCCTGTTAAAGATTTTATCCAAAAAACAGACAAAGCCTCCCAAGCAATCGGATATGGAAAAGTTATGATGATTTTTCACATGCTAAAAAATTTAGTTGGAGAAGATGTATTTTATAAATCTATTAAAGATTTCATAAGGACATACTCTTTTAAAAAAGCTTCATGGGAAGACATTCAAAAAGTTTTTGAAAAAAACTACGGAGACTTAGACTGGTTCTTTAATCAGTGGATTAACAGAAAAGGGAAATTAGATTTAGTTGTAAAAAACACAAAATTAGAAGTTGAAAAAGGAAAATTCAAAATCTCCTTTGACATAGAACAAAATAAAAAACCTTTTAAAGTCAGTATTCCCCTTGAAATTTTTACAGTTTTTGGTACCAAATCAAAAAATATAGAACTTTCAAAAACTAAACAGCATTTTGATATATATTTAGAAGATGAACCTCTTAAAATTGTTTTTGACAAAAATTACGATATTTTTAGAAACTTAAGGGGAGACGAAGTTCCACCTATTATTTCACAGGTTTTAGGTGCAGAAAAATTAATTCTGATTATTTCAAAAGAAAATAGGGAAAAGTATAATTACATTTTAGAAGATTTAAAAAGGAAAAAAATAAAAATTGAAAATCCCGAAGATTTTAAATATTCACAACTTAAAGATAATACTGTAGTGATTTTTGATAAAAATAATCCTGTTATAAAAAGATTATTTGGAGAATTAAAAGGGTTTAACGACTTTGATTTTATCTGTAAAAAGAACCCATTAAACGATTTTAAACCAGTTGCAGTCATAAATGGAAAAGAAAAAAAAGAAATAAAAAATTACTACCTTAGAACACTCCACTATGGGCATTATTCGTACGTTAGTTTTAAAAACGGAAAAATTGCTAAAAAAGGCTTATATCTCTCAAAAAGAGGTATTGTGTTTAAATTAAGGGACAAGACAACTGCTGTTTATGTTCCAAAAATAGAAGATATAAATTCTGTAATTTCAAAGGTAGAAGACAGCAAAATAGTTTATGTTGGAGAAACCCACGACCAGTTAGCCCACCACATTAATCAGCTAAATATACTAAAAGGTATTTACAAAAAATATAAAAAAGTTGCCGTTGGAATGGAGATGTTCCAGAGACCTTATCAAAAATATTTAGATATGTACATAAATGGAAAAATAGATGAAAAAACATTTCTGAAAAAAACCCATTACTTTGAAACGTGGGGATTTGATTACAACCTTTACAAACCTATTTTAGATTTTGCGAGGAAAAATAAAATCCGTGTTATAGCTTTAAATATTGATAATAAAATAAACAGAAAAGTTTTTAGAGGTGGAATAGACTCTTTGACACCTGAAGAAAAGGAAAAATTACCAGAAGAAATTGATTTCACAAACTACACCTATAAAGAGTATCTAAAATCCATATTTAACAACCACAACCGTTCAAATAAAATGAATTTTGAATACTTTTATCAGGCACAGCTTATATGGGACGAAACAATGGCAGAAACAATTGATAAATTCATAAAGAAAAATCCAGATTACAAGATGGTTGTGTTTGCTGGAAACGGACATGTTAGATACGGCTATGGAATACCAGATAGGGTTTATAGAAGAAATAAAATTAACTACAAAATAGTTTTAAATGATGAGGAAGAAAAGAAAAATATTGGAGATTTTATACTCTATCCACAGGAGTTAAAAGGGGAAAAATCAATAAAATTAGGTGTTTTACTAAAAGAAAAAGATGGAAAAGTTATAGTTGAAGATGTAATAAAAAACAGTCTTGCTGAAAAAACAGGAATTAAAAAAGGAGATGTTATCCTTAAATTTAACGATTTTGATATAAAATCTGTTGAGGATTTAAAAATTGCCCTTTTTTATCAAGAAAAAGGAAAAGAAGGGAAAGTTAAGGTGAAAAGAGGGAAAAAATCCCTCTACTTGAAACTTAAATTTTAATATTTTGGAACGGTAGGGTCTATGTAATCAGACCATGCCAATATTCCACCTTCAACGTTTTTAACCTTTTCAAAGCCCTGTTCTTTCATCCAGAGAGTAGCCTGTAAACTTCTGCTTCCGCTTCTACAGATAACGTATATATCCTTATCCTTTGGAAGTTCTTTAATAGCCTTTGGAAGCATCATCATTGGAACCAATTTAGCTTCCTTTTCTTTAACCCTTGAAAATTTGTATTCGTGGGGTTCTCTCACATCTAATAAAATAAAATCTTCACCTTTGTCTATTTTTTCTTTTAATTCCTGAACTGATATATTTAAATCTTTATCAACTCCAAATCCAAAAAACATACTAAAACCTCCTTAATTTAAAACTTAATTTTGTTAGAATATTCTATACAGTTTAATGTATTTTAACTATAATTTTAATCATATTTGAATATATTTAATTTCTAATTTTAGGAGAAAGTTTTTGGTAAAAAAATATTTTTACGTCCTTTTTTTATTTATAATCCTGTTTTTCGGAACTTACTACCTTTATACTAAAATTTTTTATGACCCTGAATTTTTAATAAACAGAGAAGACACAAAAGATGTTCAATTACAGGAAAGCCAGAAAAAACTCCCAATTGTTGATAAACAAAATCCATACTCTGTTGCCCAGATTAAAGAACTTCCATTAAATTCTATAGTTTTAACTACCGCAAAAATTGTTAAATTAAAAAAGGAAAAAGACATTTACACAGGAGTATTGAAAGACCCAACAGGAAATATTCCATTTTTTATGGAAAAAGATGTTATAAAAAGAAATGAGGATTTAAAAGACATTTTTGAAGATACGGTTTTTTTAGATTTACAGATGAAATTTATTGTAAAAGTTCATAAAGATAAAGTTGAAATAGTACAGGTCTGGTGAATTTATGATTTTAGTAATAATAGCCAAAAACATTAAATGATATATTTTATTTAAATTCTCTAAATTTAAGAGGTAGTAAGATGTTTAAACTCAAAGAAGTACAAAAAATTCCTGTTCCAGATAGAGTAAAAAGAGCCTTAAAAGAAATATTAGGAGAACACAACGTTTTAGATGACCAGATGGATAGATTACTTTATTCATACGACGCAACAAGGATACAGTCACCACCTGATGTTGTTGTAATTCCTGAAAACGAAGAACAGGTTAAAAAAATAGTAAAAGTATGTTATGAAGAAGATATTCCAGTAACCCCAAGGGGAGCTGGTTCAGGATACACAGGTGGGGCTTTACCTGTAAAGGGTGGAGTTCTTATATCATTTGAAAAAATGGACAGGATTTTAGAAATAGATGAAGATAACGCAGTAGCAAGAGTGGAACCGGGGGTTGTAACTTATAAATTACAACAGGCAGTTGAAAAAAGAGGACTGTTCTACCCACCTGACCCTGCAAGTTATAAATTTTGCACCCTTGGGGGAAATGTAGCTGAAAATGCTGGAGGTCCAAGATGTGTTAAGTATGGAGTTACAAGGGATTTTGTAATGGAACTGAATACAGTAATCCATACAGGAGAGATAATCCATACAGGAAAAGCAACACTAAAAGATGTTGCAGGTTATGATTTAACAAGGCTTTTAATTGGAAGTGAAGGAACTTTAGGAATATTTACAGGAATTACATTAAAACTTATACCAAAACCTAAAGCTAAAAAAACTGTTAAAGCAATTTATATGGATATAGAATCAGTAGGAAAAACAGTTAAAGATATATTTAAAGCTGGAATTTCACCTTCAGCCCTTGAGTTTATGGATAAACTTGCAATTAATGCTGTTGAAGATTTTGGTCATTTTGGACTACCAAGGGATGCTGAAGTTATTCTTTTAATTGAAGTTGACGGACATCCAAAAGCAATAGAAGACGAAATTGTAGAAGTTGCAAGGATATGTGAAATGAATGGAGCAAAAGTGGAAATAGCAAAAACAGATGCAGAAGCAGAAAAGTTATGGGAAGCAAGAAGAGCCTTATCTCCAGCAGTTGCAAAATTAGCAAGGACAAAAATAAATGAAGACATAGTATTCCAGAGAAGTTATCTTCCAGAAGCTTTACCAAAATTAAGGGAAATAGGAAAAAAATACAACTTAAAAATGGTAAATTTCGGACACATTGGAGATGGGAATGTACACGCAAACTTTATGATAAATGGTTTAGACCCAGATGAAGTTGCAAGGGCTGAAAAGGCAGTTGAAGAAGTCTTTGAACTTGCTCTCCATTACGGAGGTTCAATAACAGGAGAACACGGAGTAGGAATAACAAAAGCCGAATTTATGAAAAAACAGTTTGGTAGTGCTGAAATGGATATGATGAGAAAAATAAAAAAAGTTTTTGACCCAAAAGACCTTATAAACCCCGGAAAAATGGATATAGATTAAACTTGGTATTGCATTAGTTTTTTTAAAACTATATATTAGAGTTAACTGAATAAGAACCGCGGGGGTAGTCCTTTAAAAGGGCTTGAGATAACACCCTTTGAACCTGATGCAGTTAATACTGCCGTAGGGAAGCGGGTTTGCGAAAAACAGGCCATCTTCTCTATGTAAACATAGGAAGGTGGCTTTTTTTATACATTCAGAAAATCAACTACTTAGGAGGTAGCATATTATGAGGAAATATGCATTATCAAGGAAAGGGCAAGATAATGTGACCCAGATGCATTATGCCCGTCAGGGAATTATCACAGAAGAAATGGAGTATGTTGCAAATAGAGAGCAACTTCCTGTTGAATTAATCAGAGAAGAAGTTGCTAAAGGTAGAATGGTAATTCCAGCAAACATAAACCATACATCATTAGAACCAATGGCAATTGGTATTGCAGCAAAATGTAAAGTAAATGCAAATATAGGAAATTCTGCCGTTGTTTCTGATATAGAAGGTGAGTTAGAAAAGTTAAGAGTTGCTCTAAAATACGGTGCAGATACTGTAATGGATTTATCAACAGGTGGAGATATTGATAAAATCAGGGCAGCTATTATTGAAGCTTCGCCTGTTCCTATTGGAACAGTTCCTATATATCAGGCTTTACAGGAAGTTCGCTCAATAGAAAAGCTAACAGAACAGGATATATTAGATATGATTGAACATCAGGCTCAACAGGGTGTTGATTATATGACAATCCACGCAGGAGTTCTTAAAGAGTTCTTACCAATGGTTAACCACAGACTTATGGGGATAGTTTCCCGCGGTGGTTCTATAATGGCAGAATGGATGACTGTCCACGGAAAACAAAATCCACTTTACACCCATTTTGATAAAATTTGTGAAATAATGAAAAAATACGATGTTACTTTCTCTTTAGGGGATGGTTTAAGACCAGGTTGTATTAATGACGCATCAGACGAAGCCCAGTTTGCAGAGCTTAAAGTTTTAGGTGAATTAACAAAAATAGCGTGGGAGCACGATGTTCAGGTTATGATAGAAGGACCAGGTCACGTTCCAATGGACCAGATTGAGATGAATATCAAAAAAGAGATGGAACTCTGCCACGAAGCACCATTTTACGTTTTAGGACCATTGGTTACAGATATAGCTCCAGGATATGACCACATTGCCTCTGCAATTGGTGCAGCAATGGCTGGATGGTATGGAGCATCAATGCTCTGTTATGTTACTCCAAAAGAACATTTAGGGCTTCCAAATGCTGAAGATGTGAAACAGGGGTTAATTGCTTATAAAATAGCAGCCCATGCAGCTGACCTTGCAAGACACAGACCTGGTGCTAAAGAATGGGACGATGCAATGTCAAAAGCAAGATATGAATTTGACTGGGAAAAACAGTTTGAGCTTGCTATTGACCCTGAAACAGCAAGAAAATACCACGACGAAACACTTCCTCAGGAAGGTTATAAATCAGCAAAATTCTGTTCTATGTGTGGACCTTCTTTCTGTGCTTACAAAATTTCACAAAAAGTACAGGCTGCAACAGAAGAAAATCCAGAAATGTTTTCCAATGATATGATTTCTGTTGACTTTATTAATCCATCTGGAAATGAAAATCAATAGTGTTATATTCTTTTTATAAGAGGGAGTTAAAAGCTCCCTCTACATTTATTGAGGACTTACTTTGACAAAGTTGAAGACAAAAGAAAAAAACATTGAAAAGTTCATTGTTGAGAACA
>JALSSE010000199.1 GCA_026984415.1 Hydrogenothermaceae bacterium
AAATAAATCCTTCCGCCTTTTTTGTTTCCTTTTTCTTTTAAAGGAATAAAACGGTAATATATATTCCCAATTGAAACATAACCAGTTGTATAATCTGCTTCATCAGAAATGCAGTATTCAGCAATCATATCAGGATAGTTTAGGTTTTTTGTAGTTAAAGCAAGGGCATCAGCCGTTCTTTCTGTATAACCATTTTTTAAAAATTTTTCAACTGCTTTTTCTCTATTTTCATAGTCTACAAGAACAGTTCTAATTCCTCTGTATTTATCAAACTCAATTCTTTCCCCATCTGTATTAACTATCATTGCACCTCTCATATTTTCCCTGTCTGGAGAAGCTCCATTGTGAATTAAATCTATGTAAAATTTAACAATATCTCTTTTTATACCTGTATGGTTTGAAATTAAATCAATTGCTTTTTCATTTGCAGTTTTTTGATTTTTAAATTTTAGGTTTTCAATTTTTAGTGTTTTTTGAATAAATTTTATTTCTTTTTTTATTTCTTCTATTTTAATGGTTAAATTGTCAGGATTTTTTTTAAACCCCCTTTTGTAAAGCTGGTCTAAAACCTTTTTTATTTCTTTCTCTTTTACTATCCTTTCAGCACCAGAAAGGTGAGTATCATTTCTTGAAGCCCTCATTTTAATACTGAAATATTTTTTATCCATAGGTGATTTTTATATCTTTAAAGTAATCTTTTAACTCTAAAATTTCTAAAACTTCGTAATAAATCTCAGGAACGTTTTTTAAAATTATATTAAAACCTCTTTTTTTCAATTTAAACAAAAATTTGACAGCTTCAGAATCTATAATTTTTGATTTTGTTAAATCTATAAAAATGGTATTTAAATCCCCTTCATCTATATCTTCAAGAACTTTTTCTATCCTTTTCACATTTGGATAGTTAAAATCCCTATAAAGTTTTATTTTTACTGTTTCTCCGTGTTTTTCGTAATCCATTTTAACTCCTTAAACACTTTCTTTTTAATCTTTTTAGCCATATCTGAATATACATGAATTAATTTTGGGTTAATTTCAGTTAAAACTAACTGCATTCTTAAATAATCTTTCTCCCTATGGAACATAGGCATAAGTCCAGCAAAAATAAAACCAAATTTTTTAACTACTGGAACGATACTTTTAGTAAATGGCTCATCTAAAGGTAAATCAATAAAGACAGCTTCTATTCCTTTATTTTTTAGGTCGTTAATCTTTTGTTCTAACTGGGCTTCAAAATCTTTTCCGTATTTCCTTACAATAATGACTGCGTTTCCAAATTTATAGCTTATTTCTGTATCAATATTTGAAATAGGCTCAAGTTTTGTTTCTTTTGGTTTTAAATTTTTTACATTGAACCCAAGATTTTCGTAAATTTCTTTTAACAATTTTGCGTATTCTTTTGGAAGATAAACATTTTTTTCTTTTTCAGTGTAAAAAGGTAGAAAATCAATAACAATTGATATCCTCTGGGGATAGTTTTCTGCTAAATTTTTGTATTTTATATCTGAAGGAAACATTCCAAGTAGTAGTGCAGTAGATTTAAAACCAAACTTTGCATTAACTTTTTGACTGATTGTATGGACTGTAACAGCTTCTCCAAAAAGCCCTAATAAACCTTTTGATTTAGCAAGGTCAATAAGGGCTTTTAACATCATTTTCATTATGCCTTTTCCACGGTGTTTTGGAGAAACAACAGCTTCACCAACTTCACCAATTTTTGAATCTGTTGACATAATTACTGCAAAATATCCAACAGCTTCACCTTTATTTGTCCTTACGATAACACCGAATTTTTTTCCCTGTTTTAAAGCAAGTTTTACCTTGTCTGGAAAGTACATTTCTTCCTTTGGGTATGTATATCCGTAAACCCTGTAAATAAGCTTTGAAATGTCCTCGGCGTCTTCTTCTTTTACTGTAGTTAATGTGTATTCTACCTTTTCAGTAATTTCTTCTTCTTTTTTCAGTTCTTTTTCTTCAAATATTTCTGTTATGTGCTTGTGCTTTACATTTTTAATAATTCTGTATTCTTTACCGTTTTTTCCTTTATTTAAGAAAATAAAATCGTCAACTAAATTTTGAATAAGCCTGAAGCCAGCCCCTTCAAAGTTTTCTTCTTTTAAAACCTTTTCAACTGAATATATGTGTCTGTTTGGGTCAAAAGGTTCTCCCAATTCTGAAACGATTATTTTTAAGTGGGTTCTGTAATTTATAAATTCAATATTGAATTCACCTTCTTCTTCTGGGTAGGCAAAAAGAACTATATCAGTGATTAACTCATTTAAAGCAAGGGCAAACTCGGAAGCTTCTTTCTGGGACAAGTCAGAGTTTATTCCCCACCTATAACAAAAATCAACAACTGGTTCTATTATTTCTACCTTACTTTTAACCTTTAAATTTGCATCTGTTTGCATAATTTATTTTTCCTTAGTTAATATTTATTACCTTAAATAAATTATACAGGATGGAGAATTAGTGAAGGCTTTGGATTTAAAAAGTAAAGGTTATTATATGCCTGCTGAGTGGGAAAAACACAGGGGAACATGGGTTACATACCCACATAATAAAGAAACTTTTTTTGAAAGGTTAGAAGGTGCAAAAAACACATTTGCAAATTTAGTTAAACTGATTTCAGAATCAGAAATAGTCTATATAAATGTAAACGACCAACAGGAAGAAAAGGAACTGTTAGATAAACTGAAAAATTTAAATACAAACCTAAAAAACGTAAAAATTTACCAAATACCAACAAACGATTCATGGTGCAGAGATTAC
>JALSSE010000200.1 GCA_026984415.1 Hydrogenothermaceae bacterium
TGAAAAGCTCTAATTCTTTTCCAATTTTTCTGTGGTCTCTTTTTTTAGCCTCTTCAAGCATATGCATATATTTTTTCAGCTCTTTTTCTGTCCAGAAGGCAACACCGTAAATTCTCTGGAGCATCGGATTACCTTCCTGACCTTTCCAGTAGGCTCCTGCTATAGATACAAGCTTGAAAGCTCCAACTTCTCCAGTAGATGGAATATGGGGACCTCTACATAAATCAACAAAACCATCCTGTTCATATACAGAAATTTTCTCACCTTCAGGGATAAAATGTTTAATTAAATCAACTTTATAAAACTCTTTTTTATTTTCAAAAAACTGGATTGCGTAATCCCTTTCTAACTCTTTCCTTTCTATTTCATAATTTTTTCTGATTATTTCTTTCATTTTTTCTTCTATAACAGGTAAATCTTCCTCTGTAAGCCTTTTACCTTCAACTTCAACATCGTAATAAAAACCAACATCTGTAGTAGGACCAACACCTAAATGTACATTCTCATCCCCGTACAACTCTTTTAAAGCCTGTGCCATAATATGTGCAAGACTGTGCCTTAATATTTCAAGACTTTCAGGGTCTTTTTTTGTAAGTAGTTTTACGTCTGTTGTTTCAAATATAGGGGTATGTATATCTATTATCTGGTCTTTTATTTTTGCCCCTACAACATCTTTTAATCTTTTTTTAATTGATGGGTCTTTTTCAATAAGCTCCTGAAACAACTTTTTTAAAGTAATCCCTTCAGGTACTTCAACTTCGCCTATTCTGTCTATATTAAGTTTAATCATTTTTACCCTCTAATTTTAAAAATTTTAAGATAATATTATACCAACTTACTGTTTTTCAAAATGATGTAAAATTCATCTTTTTCTCAATCTCCTCATACTTATTCTAATCCACAAGAGTAAAAGAGCTATTAAATAAACAGGTAAGCTATTTACCGTTGAAAAAGAACATCCAAAAGAAGCATCAGGAAGTACTCCAGTTCCAGTTACTGTAATGTAATATTTTGAATTATAAGGGTCATTGGATTTTATTTTTATGTAATCAGTTTTTCTATTTTCATCTTTTGCTTCATAAACAACTGTAAATGTACAGTAATCATTCTGAGATAGAGTAATTGGGAATGAATTTCCACAAGGATTTTCTCCTCCATCAAAATTTATATACACATAATCAGAATTTTCTGAAATATCATTAATTACTAAATCACGATTACCTGTATTTTGAATTTTTACCTCTTGAATTCCAGAAAGAGTTTTTAGGAATATTTCTTCAAAATCAATAAATCTCGGTTCAATGTGTAAATAGGGCTTATTATCTGGAGTTCTACCTGTAAGAACAACTTTTTCATCAATCTTATAAGGATTTTTTCCTTTAATTCTAAAACTTGTTTCTTTGTATCCTTCAGATGAAGGTTTAAAGTAAGCATAAATTGTACAGTAATCATTTGCTTTTATATTTACAGGGAAAGTTCTACATGGTTTTGAACCGCCATTGTAGTCTAAATAGAAGTTATCTGAATTTTTAAACTTTATTTTATCTATGGTTATATCCGATTCGTTATGGTTTTCTAATTTAATCTCAACAGGGTTTGATTCCTGTCCTACTTCTGTAAATTCAAAATCGTAAACTTTTGGATTAACGTATAAATACCTTTTTCCTTTTATTTCTTGAGAATCTGCATAAATGTTTAAAGCTGGTTTTTCACCATCAATATCATTTGATATGAACTTTATTCTGGCAGTAACTTTCCTTTCACATAAGTTACCATCGCAATTCTTTACAGAAGATACTTTTTCAACAGGTCTAAATACTAAATGTACTGTACAGTAATCATCAGGTTTTATAGTAGGAGTTAAGGTTCTACATGGTTTATCATCTCCGTAATTTGGGTCTATTAAAAAGTTTTCGTCGTCAGAAAGTTCTATTTCTCTAATAACTAAGTTGTCGCTTCCAATATTTTCAATTTTAATTTTTTTGTATTCAGATGAATATCCAACAGGAACAACTTCAGATGAGAAATCAATGAAATAAGGATATATAGATATCTTTCCATATGTGGCTAATCCTTTTCCTCTTAATCTAATTTTTACTTTTTTGTTTTCCCTGTCATTAGAACGGATTTCTATGGTGGTTTTTCTGCTTCCTTTTTTCAATGGATTAAATGTGACTTCAAAAGTACAGTACTCACCAGGATTTATAGAAGGTTGTGATGTGATACATGGATTATCTCCACCATTGAAATTAAGTCTAAAATCTTCTCTTTCATTCTTTATTGAACTGATGTTCAAGATACCTTTTCCACTGTTTTCAATCTTAACAATAATAGACTGGCTATTATCTCCTATTTTAACTTCTCCAAAATCATAACTTTCAGGTGTGACATTTATATGAGGTGGGAATTGTTCCCATCCTGTTCCATATAGAACGATTTTTAATCTTTCATCGTTAGACTTAATTGTTAGTTTTGATTTAAATCTTTTCTCTTTGTACGGTTTAAATTTAATTCCAACTGTACAGTAGCTGTCTGGTGGAATTACAGGTGTTAGAGAATTACACGGATTATCTCCATAGTTTGTAACTATTTCAAATCCTTTTGAATCAGAAACTTCCATTCTAAATATTTTTAAATCTGCTTCTCCTAAATTAGTTATTTTTATCTTTTCTGTAAGACTATCTCCAACTAATGTGTCGTCAAAATCAATTTCATTTTTATCAACAGTAATAAACGGCTGTTTACCTTCTGTTCCTCTACCTACAAACTTAACTTTTACTTTTCTTTCTTCTGATTTTATTTCTAAATTAGATTTGTATTTTTTATCTTTTTCTGGTTTGAATTTAATTCCAACTGTACAGTAACTGTCTGGTGGAATTACTGGGGTTAATGAATTACACGGGTTGCTTCCGTAGTTTGTAAGTATCTCAAAATTTTCATTTAAACCTTTCATTTTAATAATATTTAAATCTGCCTGTCCATTGTTGTATATTTTCAATTCTTTAGTTTTACTGCTTCCAACTTCTATACTTCCAAAATCTATTTCTTCATTTTCAACAAACAGATATCCTTCAGGAACTTCCGTACCAATTCCATAAAGGTAAATTCTGTAACTTTTTTCGTAAGGATTGTTTGATTTTATTTCTAATTTGGCTTTGTATTTTTTATCTTTTTCTGGTTTGAATTTAATTCCAATTGTACAGTAGCTATCTGGTGGAATTACAGGTGTTAATGAATTACACGGGTTGTCTCCATAATTTTCCATTAAAGTGAAATAACTATCTTTAAGCTTAAATGAATAAATTTCTAAATTACCTTCACCTGTGTTTTCAATTTTAATTTCTTTTATTTTTTCATTACCAACCTGTAGAGCTCCAAAATCTACTTCTGTTGAAGATATTCTCATTTTTGGTTGCGGGGATATAACCCCTTCACCTTTTATTTTTATCCTTTCTTTTTCATTTTCTGGGTCATTTGAATAAATTACAAGAGATGTTTTGAATCTTTTATCCCTTGAAGGAGTGAAAGATACTGTAATTGTACATTCAGATTTTTCAGGTAATATAAAGATTGAAGAACCACAAGGTTTAGAACCTCCATTGTAGTTTATAGAAAAGTTATCTGTGTCTTCTAATTCCATCCCTGTTATTACTAAATTTGAATTTTTAACAGGATTTGAGATTATTATTTCATATGTTTTTGTATGACCTACGGCTACTTTTTCAAAATCAATATCATCAGTATTAATATTTATAGTCGGTGGAACCCCTCTTAACCCATTTCCGTAAAGTTTTATTGATAATTTCTCATCATTAGATTTTATTCTTATCTTGTCCTTATAGTCGTCTTCTTCATTTGGAGCAAAACGGATTCCAATAGTACAGCTTGTTTTTGGCTGTAATGTAAATTTAGAAGAACCACAAGGTTTAGAACCACCCTGATAGTTTATTAAATAGCTGTTTCCTTTAATTTCTAAAGAGTAAATTTCTAAAGGAACCATTCCCTTATTTTCAATAGAGAAAATTTTTTCATCTGATATTTTTCCAACCTGAACATTTCCAAAATCTATTTGGGACGGATTAACGTAAATATATGGAGATTTTCTTACAGCTTTTCCTTTTAACCTGATATAAAGGTTAGATTTTTCGTAGTCATTACTAACAATTTTTATTGATGTTGATTTTTTTCCTAAAGATTTTGGATTGAATTTAACCCTAATTTGACAGCTTTCATCTTTACTTAACTCAAATGGTGGATTTCCACATGTTCCGTTATCTATGGAAAAATCTACTGAGTTTTGTAATTCTATCTGTTTTACTTTTAATTTTCCATCAATCTGACTTTCATTTTTTATAGTTATCGTTTTGAAATCTGAACTGTCATCTACCTGTGTTTCTTCAAATTCTAATCTATCTGGATTTACCCCAATATCTATGTTCAAAGCCTCCACAGAGATAAACGCAGAATCGTAACTTTTGTGGAATGTATCATTTGATATAATGAGAAGCTCACCTGTTAACCTGTTGTAATTGATAGGTGAATAAGTTAAAGAAAAAGTACAGTAATCATTTGGATGGATTGTAATTACCTTGCCTTTACATGGTTTACTTCCAGCATTGAAATCAATAATAAGATTTTTATCTAATTTATTAGGAGAAATTTCTATATTAGTTATATTTAAGTCAGCTTTTCCTTTATTGTGTATTTCCACTATTTGAGGAGGAGAACTTTCTCCTAATGAAGATTTAAAGTAAAACTCATTTTTATTTAGTTGTAAATCAGGTAAGTTTTCAGTAGTTGCAAAAATTTGAATATTTTTTTCAATAGATTGATTTCCAGCGTTTGCACGGATAGAAAACAGGTTAAATATTTCGCCTTCAACAGAAGGGATAAATTTAACCGTTACTGTACAACTTTCACCACTTTTCAGATTAAAAGGTAAATTAGGACATTTACTAAAGTCAAACTCAAAATCTGAGTTGTTCAAATTTATAAAATCTGTTATTTCCAAAGATGCTGTACCTGTATTTATTACTTTTATTTCTTTTGGTTCAGACTCCTCTCCGACACTAACATTTTTAAAAATTAGCTTCTGTGGTTTTGTAGAAAGGGAAGGATTAACATATGTGTAGCCGTATATATCTAATTTATTGTTATTTTCTGCATTAGAATGGACAATCAGTTTAGAATTAACTTTTTCAAAACCTGAAGATGGTTTAAAAGCCACAGTTATATGGCACTCATCATAAAAATCTAAGGTTCTTCCTGTACAGTTTTCACTTTTAATGTAAAAATCTTCTTGGTTAGTTAATTCCAATGAATTTATGACTAATGGAATACTACCTGTACTTATTATAGAAACTGTTCTTGTATCTTCTTTACCTAAATTTAGATAGTCAAATTCTATATAAGATTTGGAAAAGTTATAAGTTGCAGATGAATATCCATTAACCATTTTTTCAAGATTCAATCTCTTTCCGCTAATTGATAAATCAAATAAATCTGGTATGATATCACCTGATGAAATAACCCCTTTCTTTAGTTGCCTGTAATCCCAGTCTGGATGGATAGATTTCAGTAATGCAACTGCCCCTGTAACAAAAGGAGTTGCCATAGATGTTCCACTAAATCTATCGTAATACCCATAATCATATGTGAGATAAGGTACTGTACTTAGAATATCAACACCAGGTGCAAATATATCTACTGTATTTTTTCCATAATTGCTAAAGTATGCTTTAGAATCATTTAAATCTGATGCACCTACACATATAACAGTATCAGAGTTATAAGAACACGGATAAAAAGCATAGTCATCATTGTTTGAATCACTATTACCAGCTGCTGCAACCACTAAAATATTATACTGGGCTATGATATCAAGTACTTTTTTTGCAAGTTTAGAACTTCCGGGACCTCCCCAGCTTGCATTTATTGCAACAATATCTAAACCTTTTAAGTATTTTAATTTTTGAATATATCCAAAACATTTTGCTATATTTATATCGTATAAGTAACCATCTTCACTACCGGCTCCACATGGTACTATTTTTACATTCCAATTAACCCCAGAAACACCAATACCATTATTCCCAACTGCTCCCATAATTCCAGCTACATGGGTTCCATGGTCTCCTTTAGGTACTGCACTACCCTTTCCATTTACAGCGCTCCATCCATAACAATCATCTACATAACCGTTGTTATCATCGTCTTTATTATTTCCACAGATTTCATCTGGATTTTTCCATATATTTGCCTTTAAATCTTGATGGTTAAAATAAACACCATCATCAATTAGAGCCACATAAACATCAGAAGAACCTGTTGTGTAATCCCATGCTTCTGGAGCATGAATTTTGTTTAATCCAAACTGTTCTGAAAAAAGTAAATCATCAGGAACTGCACTTAAACGGTATCCATAGTTAAATTCTGCATATTTTATGTAATCTTTCTTTTGGACTTCTTCTAAAAATTCTTCAACTTTTTTACCATCTGGAACTTTAACAGAATAGAAATTCAAGATTATTTTTTTAGAATCAGGAAAATCTGATAATAGTTTTTGTTCATCAGATTCAGATTTTAACTGAACAACTATTTCTGATTGTGAATAAATAATTTCTTTTTCAGGGTTAGAATTTTCCTGTGAGATAGAAATGTTAATAGTAAAGAACATAAAAAGCAGAATAAACCCTACAAATCTTCTCATCTGTAGCCTCCACGTTTTTATATTTTTATATTATTTGTAATAAATATATAATAAGTTTTTATCTTTATTTTTCAAATACTTAGATATATGTTATTAGAATATAAATGAAAAATGAAAAATATTGTAAATATGAGAAATACAATTTATGAATATTTTGATTTTAATTTAAGAAATATTTAAAAGGCGGATTCTATCCGCCGTTTATTTAGTATAATCTGAAATGTCTATTTAAAAATTTCTTCCATGTTTGTGGTAATTTATCAATTTCTTCCTGAGCTATTTTTCTAACTTTGTCTTCTATTTTTGATATATCAACTTTTGCCCTTAACTTAACATCACAGACTTGAGGTTCTGTTATAGGCTTTCCTATCTGACTTACCAAATAACAATAAGCTTCATCAATTTCTTCAATTTCAGCAACTATTCTCTCTGCCATATCTGTTGCTGCAGTATTATATATTTTTCCAATATGACTGACGGGATTCTTGCCTGCTGCTGCCTCTAAACTCATTGGTCTGTAAGGGGTGATTAATCCATTCGTTCTGTTTCCCCTTCCTACCTGTCCATCATCACCTGCTTCAGCAGAAGTTCCTGTAACTGTAATATAAACAGATTCATTATCTGGGTCATCAGCAGTGTTTATAAATATATCTACTGTTCTGTCTGTTAATTTCTGTGCAAGGGAGTAAGCATAATTTGTAACAACTTCTTTTTTCTTTAAATAATCGTCAACATCATTTACAAATTTATCAACAAATGCCATTGCTACAGTTATTCTTATTTTATCTTCATTCCTTACACCCATTATTTTTATATCTTCACCAACGTAAGGATGTTCTTTTTTAAACTCTTTACTGTTTAAAGCCCTTTCCAATTCATAAACAATTGTTTCTATATCTGAAAATGGAGCAAATCCAACACCAAAAGAAGTATCATTGGCAAGGGGAATTTCACCTTTTAGCTGAAATCTTTCAAAAAGTTCTACTAAGTCTTTACTTCCCGGTTTTAATTTTGGATGGATTATTATGTGATTTGTAATATCAATGTTAGGGATATTATCCTTCAACCATTTATGAGTGGTTTCAACTGCAAGTTCCTTTACAGGAAGCTTTTTACCATCTTTTTCATCTATAGCTCTACCAGTTAAATAGATTTCTATAGGGTCAATCATTCTGCCCCCTTTAAATTGAGGGTCTGCCACTCCACCAATTAAAAGTGCTTTATCTACATTGTGGTGCATAATAGCTCCAAACTCTTCTATATATAAATTTGATAAAGCAATAGATAGTTCTTCTGCAAGAGCATCACATATAGTATCTGGGTGACCAATTCCTTTCCTTTCTACTATTTCAACTGGTTGTTCTGATACTTTAGGAAATTTAAGGGTTCCCACAGCTATATTTGCCATTGAATACCTCCAAAGATTTGTATAAATTTGAAAAGATAAAAAAATAGCTTAATATATTTTGAATTTATTTACAAGTATCACCTAATGTAATATAATAAATATCTTGATTTAGTTTTTATACTGTATTAAATTATTTATCTGAAAATTTGAGGAGGAATAAATGGCACATACAGCATCAACAAGAAAAAGGGTAAGACAGGCTTTAAAGAGAAGAGAGATTAACAAATACCACAGGTCAAGAATGAAAACTGCTATTAAAAGATTTAATGAAACATTAGCAGAAAAAGGTGTAGAAGAGGCTGAAAAATTATTACCTTTAATAGAAAAATTAGCATATAGAGCAGCTGCAAAAGGTGCTATCCATAAAAATGAAGCTGCAAGAAGAGTTTCAAGGGTTGCGTTAAAACTTCAAAAAGCTAAAACATCTGCTTAATTTAGAATAAATGGCGGTATAGCTCAGTTGGTAAGAGCACGCGGCTCATATCCGCGGGGTCCGAGGTTCGATTCCTCGTACCGCCACCATTTAATATGGTAGAAAAAAAATTTCTCAAAGCTCAAAATGAGTTTTCACTTATAAACTTAGACGATAAAATTCTAATAGGTTTTTCTGGTGGTTCAGATTCTGTTCTTCTTACAATTCTTCTTTTAAAGTTTAAGAAAACATTTAAAATTAAAGATATAGTTTTAGCCCACCTTAACCACTTACTCCGTGGAGAAGATTCTTTTGAAGATGAAAAGTTCTGTAAAGAGTTTGCAAAAAAACATAATTTAAAAATCTTTATAAAGAGAGTAGATATTAATTCTATAGCCCAAAAAGAAAAGAAATCTATTGAACAGGTTGCAAGGGAAGAAAGATATAAATTTTTCAACGAAATATTAAAAAAAGAAGATTTAAACAAAATTGCCACAGGACACCATTTATCAGATTTGGCTGAAACAATGACTTTGTGGTTTATTCAGGGGAACAAAAAAGGTTTAAAGGGATTTAAAGCAAAAGAAGGTAATATCATACGTCCACTTTATTTTTTAAAAAAAGAAGAAATTACAAACTATTTAAAAAAAAATAAAATCCATTACAGAACGGATATTTCAAATGTAGAAACTAAATTTCTAAGAAATAAAGTTAGACATGAAGTTATTCCCAAAATGAAAGAAATAAATCCTTCCCTGGAAGATTCTTTATTAAAACTTTCTAATTTTTTACACATTGATGACGAATTTTTAGAAATAGAAAGTGATAAAATTCTTTCACAATTAAACGAAAAAATAGATATAAATCAGCTAAAAAAGTACCATTTAGCTATAATTTACAGAGTGTTACAAAAATGGATAGAGAAAAAAACAGACGTGTATATTTCTTATTCACAGTTAAATGAACTACTGAAAATCCTAAATGTAGGAGGCACCAAAAAAATAAACATAGGAAAGGATTATTTAGTTGTTAAAGAGTATAATAATATTTCCATTAAAAAATCCAATCAATTAGATGAAAAAAAATATTTTGAGTATAAATTTAAAATAGGTGAAACTGTTTACATAAAAGAGCTTAATATGGTTATAAAATCATTTAAAAAGGAAAAAGTTAATATTGAAGAACTGGCAAAAAAGGATAATATAGAGTGTTTTGATATACCAGATTACAAGGAAGATGAAGAATTTATTATCAGAACAAGAAAAAAAGGTGATAAATTTGTACCTTTTGGGAAAAAATCAGAAAAAAAATTAAAAGATATACTCATAAATCTCAAAATTCCTAAAAATATGAGAGAAAACATACCACTATTGGTATTTAGAAATAAAATATTATGGGTAATAGGCTACAAAAGGTCTGCTTATTTCCCGGTAAAAAGAGATTCTAAAAATTTAGTTTGTTTTGAATTTAAGGAGGTATAGAAGTGCAAATTTCCAAAAGCATATTAATCTGGTTTTTAATAGGGGCTTTCATTATTTTTGCATTTAATATGTTTGGCTCCAGACCAGTAGTAGATAATAAAGTATCATTTACAGAATTTATATCTATGGTAAATGAAAATAAAGTTAAAGAAGCCACTGTAAAAGGTGAAGAAATAACTGCAATAACATCAGATGGAAAAAGGATAGAAACAGTTATTCCTTCCGGATATGACAAAATATACGACATACTTACAGAAAATGGAGTACAGGTAAAAGTTATACCAACAGAGAATAATAGTTGGTTGATAACTCTTCTTATATCGTGGTTGCCAATTCTACTATTTATAGGTTTATGGATATTTATGATGCGGCAGATGTCTGGTGGTGCAAACAGGGCATTTTCTTTTGCAAAAAGCAAAGCAAAAGTGTATTTAGAAGAAAAACCTGATGTTAAATTAGATGATGTTGCAGGAATGGATGAAATAAAAGAAGAAGTCAAAGAATTAATTGACTTTCTAAAGGAACCTTCCAGATTTCAAAAATTAGGTGGAAGAGCACCAAAAGGTATCCTTTTCTATGGAGACCCAGGTGTTGGTAAAACACTACTTGCAAGGGCAATAGCTGGGGAAGCAAGTGTTCCATTTATATCAATATCAGGCTCTGATTTTGTTGAAATGTTTGTAGGGGTAGGTGCTGCAAGGGTTAGAGACCTTTTTGAAACAGCCAAGAAAAATGCACCTTGCCTTGTATTTATAGATGAAATTGACGCAGTTGGTAGGGCAAGAAGTGGAGCTGGATTTGGTGGAGGACACGATGAAAGAGAACAAACACTGAACCAATTACTTGTTGAACTTGATGGTTTTGATTCCAATGAAGGAATAATTGTAATTGCTGCAACAAACAGACCAGACATATTAGACCCAGCATTACTTAGACCAGGAAGGTTTGATAGACAAATATCTGTTCCTAAGCCTGATGTAAAAGGAAGATACGAAATACTAAAAGTCCACCTTAAAAAGAAAAAAATACCACTTGGGGAAGATGTGGATTTAATGGTAATTGCAAGAGGTACACCGGGATTTTCTGGTGCTGACCTTGCCAATGTGGTAAACGAAGCAGCTTTACTTGCAGCAAGAAGAAGAAAAGATAAAGTTACAATGCAAGAATTCGAAGATGCTATGGATAGAATTATGATGGGACTTGAAAGAAAAGGAATGGCAATAACTCCAAAAGAAAAAGAAAAAATTGCATACCACGAAGTTGGACATGCTCTTGTTGGGGTTATGCAAGAAGCATCAGACCCATTACATAAAATCTCTATCATTCCAAGGGGAATGGCTTTAGGTGTTACGGTAAATCTTCCTGAAGAAGACAGACATCTTTACTCTAAAAAAGATTTAATGGCAAGATTGCTTCAGCTTTTTGGAGGAAGGGCTGCAGAAGAAGTGTTCTACGGAAAAGATGGAATTACAACTGGAGCTGAAAACGATTTAATGAGGGCTACTGAACTGGCGTACAGAATAGTCGCAGCATGGGGAATGACTGAAGAGTTAGGTCCTATTCATGTATCCACAGCAAGAAATAACCCATTTATGCCGCAGCAAGCACCTGAAATAAGTGAAGAAACAGCAAGAAAAATTGATGAAGAAGTAAGAAGAATACTTACCGAATCTTACGAAAAGGCAAGAAACATTGTTGAAATGTATAAAGATGCAGTTGTAGATATAGTTGAGCTTTTACTTGATAAAGAAACTATAACATGTGAAGAGATGTTTAAAATTTTAATGGAACACAATGTACCTGTAATGAATAGATGTAGAAAAAAAGAAAATGAAAATGTAAATGTAGTTTCAGACTCATCTGCTCCTGATGTACCACCAGCAGGATTACCAGCACCTGCATAAAAAATAAGGGCTTTTTAGCCCTTTCAAAACAGCCAAGAGGTAAAAAAATGATAGATACCCATGCCCATTTGGATATGTTAAAAACAGAAGAAGATTTAATAGAAAGTGTAGAGAAGTTAGATTACATAATAACAATTGGCTGTGATAAAGAAGAAATACCAAAAGCTATCCAGATTGCAGAAAAGTTTGAAAATGTTTTTGCCTCTATTGGTTATCATCCTTACGATGTAAATGGAATTGATGATAATGATTTAGAAGAGCTAAAAACAACTGTAAAAAATAACAAAAAAGTTTTAGCTATTGGTGAAACAGGATTAGATTATTACAGGGATTACACTCCTGTTGATGTACAAAAAGAATTTTTTAAAAAGCAGATAAAGATTGCAAAAGAGTTAGATGTTCCTCTGATTGTTCACTCAAGAGAAGCAAATGAAGATACTATGGATATATTAGAGGAATATTCACCTTTTCCATCTTCTGGAATTATCCACTGTTTTGGTGGAGATAGAAAAATGATGGAAAGGGCTGTAGAAATTGGATTTTATATCTCTTTTGCTGGAAATATAACCTATCCAAAAGCAGATGGACTTAGAGATGTTTTAAAGCATACTCCATTAGAAAGGTTGTTGTTAGAAACTGATAGTCCTTTTTTATCTCCTCAGAAAAAAAGAGGAAAACCAAATAAACCTGCTAATATCTTTTACACATTAGAATTTGTAGCTGAGTTCTTAGGAATTGATAAGAAAGAGTTGGAAAGAATAACTGATGAAAATGCACTAAGACTATTTAAAATAAATGAGCTAACTACTGTCTAATATTTTGTTATATATCTTT
>JALSSE010000201.1 GCA_026984415.1 Hydrogenothermaceae bacterium
TTTAAAAAACACAAATGCATTTAGAATAATTCACTCAGAAGCTGACGATTTACCTGGCTTAATTGTTGATTATTTTAATAAATATTTATCAATTCAGATTAACACAGCAGGAATAGAAGGTTTTAGAGAAGAAATTATCCAATCTTTAGTTGAAGTAATCAATCCAGAGGGAATTTATGAAAAATCTGATGAAAAGGCAAGAAAAAAAGAAGGTTTAAAAACAGAACAAAAGGTTATATATGGAAATATTCCTGAAAAAATTGTTATAGAAGAAAATGGAGTTCATTTTTTTATAGATTTAAAAACCAGCCAGAAAACAGGTTTTTATTTAGACCAGAGAAAAAATAGAAAGATAGTATCAGAATACGTAGAAAAAGGATTTAGGGTACTTGATTTATTTTCAAACACAGGTGGATTTGGAATTTATGCTGGAAAAAAAGGGGCAGATTTTATTAAATTTGTTGACATTTCTGAATCAGCGGTTTTGTTAATTGGGGAAAATGCGAAACTTAACAATTTAAAAAATTTTGAAATAGTTAAGGCAAATGTTTTTAATTTTGTAAAAGAAGAAGTTGAAAATGAAAAAAAGTACGATTTAATTATTTTAGACCCACCATCATTCGCAAAAACAAAACACGAAAAAGAAGGAGCGTTAAGAGGATTTAAATACTTAATAATTAACAGCTTAAAATTATTAAAAAAAGATGGATATTTATCTGTTTTTTCCTGTTCACACCACGTTTCTTTAACAGACCTATTAGAAATCACTAAAGAAGCTGCTAAAGATACTTCTGTCAGAGTAGAAATTTTAGAGCATCTATTTCAGGATATAGACCATCCATACCTGTTAAACATTCCTATGTCCCTCTATTTAAAAGGATTTTTATTGAGAAAAATTTAAAAAAAATTTGTTATTTTAATTCATATATGCTAATTTAATTAATTATTAAATCGTGGAGGTAGAAAAAATGATGAAAAAATCATTATTTGGGGCAGTTATTTTGGGGGCAGTTTTCAGTATTAACTCTCTAAGTTTTGCAGAAGATACTAAAGCTCCTCCAAAATGGAAAACACACGTAGAATTGTCCTATGTTTCAACAAATGGAAACACAGATACACAAACATTTTCAGCAAAGGTTGAATCTAAAAAAGAAGGGGATATAAACCGTTATTATGTTAAAGCTTATGGTTTATATTCAAAAAGTAATGACCAGGAGACAGCAAACCAGTGGTTATTAAATGGAAGATGGGAAAAAGTTTTAACTTCTAAAATGTTCGCCTTTGTTGATGGTACTTATCTTGCAGATAAATTCTCTGGTTATGATTACAGATTTTCACTTGGTCCTGGTATTGGATACGATTTTATAAAGTCTGAAAAACATGAATTAAAAGGTTTATTTTCTGTTTTATATTACTATGATAAATTTTCTGAAGGAACTGATAGCTCAGATTCTTACGCTGCAGGTAAAGGAGAAATCAATTATAGATGGCACATAAGAGAAAATTTGAAGTTTAAAGAAGATGCAAATTTTGTAATTTCATTTAACGATACAGATAAATATTTCTTAAATTCTGAAACTGGAATTGAAACAAAAATAAATGGAAATATATCTTTAGGTGTAAGTTATAAAATAGCCTATCAAAACCAACTTCCAGCTCCAGATGTAAAACACACAGATACAACATTTTTAACATCTTTGATTATAGATTTTTAAATCTATTATTTTAAAAGGCTGTTCCAAACAGCCTTTTTTATAAGAGTTGATAGATAAAAGTTTTTTTGGAAAAATAGGGAGTACTTTAGAAAATAAAAATGAGTAAAGAATTTTTAAAAGTTTCTGAAATACTTTATGAAATTGGCAAACACTCCAGAGGCGAAAAAAGAGAGTTTATATTTCGTTCTGCAATAAGCAGGGCTTATTATGGAGTTTTATGGTTTATAAGAGATTTTCACAGATTAAGAGAAAGTGAAGATTTACATAAAATTGTTCTGAAAGCTTTAAAAAATAATCATAACGATTTTGTACTTAATCTATTTTTAGAGTTAAAAACAGCCCGTATAGACGCAGATTATAAAGTAAAAAATAAAAAACTCTTGAAAACAATTGATAAAAAAATAACCAAGCTCTATATTAATATAGCTAAAAGTATAATTATGTATATAGAAAAAGGAGTTTAAAATGCCTGAAGTTAAAGTTTCATTAAAAAATATAGCAAAACTTACCAAACAATTACTTGAAAAATACAACATTCCTTATAATGAAATAAAAATATCAGAGGGAGAAAAAGAAGATGATACAGATTATATAATAGCTATATATACAAAGAAAGATTTACCATTTAATAAAATAATGGAAATAAAGCAAAAACTTTACAATGAGTTAAAGGTAATTCTAAAAAGTGAAAAATTTATAGTTGCATACCTACCAGCATGAAAAAACAGAAACAAATTCCAAATCCAAATTAAGGGTATTTAGATTCCTTTTTCTGCAAAAATCAAAATATTTTCCTCAAACTTTATTCCTTGAAAATAAAGAGATTCTAATTATCTTGTAAAACGTTTAAAATAAATAAAAACTAAATTACAGGTGAAAAGATTGAAAAAAATAGTTGTAATAGGTGCAGGATTAGCTGGCAGTGAAGTAGCTTATAGAATAGCTGAAGAAGGCTTTAAAGTAGATTTATACGAAATGAGACCTAAAAAAATGACCCCTGCCCATAAAACAGACAAGTTTGCAGAAATAGTATGTTCTAACTCTTTCGGAA
>JALSSE010000202.1 GCA_026984415.1 Hydrogenothermaceae bacterium
ACATTTAACATTTCGGCAAGGCTTTCTAAAATATCTTTGTCGGTTTTATTTTCTTCAAAAAGAACATCGTACTGCTTACCAAACCCTTTGAGAAATCTTTTAAGTCTTCCGTCTTTAATGGCAATTAAAATCTCTTCTAAGTTCTCTTTTTGTGATAAAGCTTGCTTCAGGTCATTTATTGTCCTGATGTACTTACCTGATATCTTGAATGGAATTACAGCCCTTCTTGCCATTTTACTTCCCTCTTAGTTTGCGTTTCTTGCTTTGATTTTTTCTATTTTTTTACGGAGTTCTTCTATTGAATCTTTGAGAAGTTCTTTCGTTGGAATTATACTTCCTTGTTTTATTGTTTGTATAAGGTCATCTGTATTTATTTTTTCTTTTCTTTCAACAAAAACCCTTTCAACTGTTTCATTTACTATTGCCTCGATATCTGCTCCTGAATAACCAAACTCGAGATTGTCTACAACCTCATCTAAGTTTATTTTAGATAAGTCCTGTTTAGCTCTTTTTAAATGAATTTTTAGTATTTCTTTCATTTCTTCTTTTTTTGGAAAATCAACAAAGAAAATTTCATCAAATCTTCCTTTTCTTAAAAATTCAGGAGGAAGAATTGATATATCGTTTGCTGTTGCAATAACGAAAACTGGTTTATCCTTCTCTTGCATCCATGTCAGTAAAGTTCCAAAAATTCTAACTAAAGTGTCATTCCCCTGACTACCTTTAACACCTGAAAGGGCTTTTTCTATTTCATCTATCCACAGGATAGAAGGAGAAATGTTTTCTGCGAGGAGAATAGCTTTTCTCATATTTTCTTCTGATTGTCCAAGATATGGTCCCATGATTTTTCCCATATCTAACCTTAAAAGAGGAAGTTTTAAAAGTTTTGCTGAATACTTTGCAGTCATTGATTTACCACATCCGGGCATACCGAAAAGCAGGACACCTTTTGGAATAGGTACTCCACTTTTTATAGCTTCATCAAGGTTATCAAAGATTTCTTTTTTTCTGTTTAACCAGTTTTTAAGGTTTTTTAATCCTCCTACATTTTCTGGAAGTTTTTTCAAATCTATGAATTCTAAAATGCCTTTCTTACTAACAACTTGCTTTTTATAATTGAAAATGAAATCTATATCACTTTCATTAAGTGTGTTGTCTTTGAGAAGCATCATATAAAGTAGGTTGTCTATTTCTGTCCTTGTCAATCCCTGAAACGCAGAAACAAACTCATTTTTCAACTGGTTGTCTATAAAAAGTTCATGTTCTTTAAGAAATTCATCTATCATCTCTCTAATTTCTTTTCTGTTTGGGAAGCTTAACTCATAAACTATTATGTCTTTATCAATTAATGGAAATGTTTGTAAACTTTCCATTAAAAGAATTATAGTCAGGAAACTTTGTCCTGATTTTATATCATTTACAATGTTTTTTAAGTATCTTAAGGATGCTATTTGTTCACTACTATTGTTAGCTCCTATCAGTATTTTATCTGCACTTTTTATAAGTAAAATAGATGGAAATTCTTTTGACTTTTCCTCTACAAACTCAAGGACATATGTAATATCTTTATCTAAGCTTTCAGCTTCTTCTTTTATATCTTCAAGGTAACTTGATGTTCCTTTAGTTATAACTTCCAATCCTTTAGCATGGTCATAAAAAAATATTAAGTCTACACCTATAGAATCTGCTAAATCTTCTTTTAGAAGAGATAAAACCTCTATTTCGTCTTCGGTAACTATTCCAACTACTGGATGACGAGCGTGTATAGTATTTATAAGATTTTCTTTTAAACTTTCTAAACTTTCAGTCATACTATCCCCCCATGATATAGCCTTATCTAAAAATGAAATTAATTAAGGCTTTAGCACCTTCTTTAATTGTGTTCCCAATAGTTTTTACTGTTTCTTTTACTTTGTTATAGGCTTTTTCTACCTTATCCGTAATAAATTCTGTAGCTTTTTTTGTTATTGTTTCTCCGGCAATTCCACCTACTATTGCTCCAATCATTCCACCTACTAAGTTCCCAATTATAGGTATATAGGAACCCATTGCTGCTCCAATAGCTGCACCTTTAACTGCCCCATAGATGCCTCCCATAACACCTGCGATTTCTTTTTTGCTCTCTTTTAAAAATTGTCCAAAACTAATTTTTCCTTTAAATAATCTTTTACCATGGGAAAAAACACGGAAACCAATTTCTACTATAGATGCTATTTTTCCTGCAGGAGTATTTTGCAAAATTTTGATAAAACCTTTACGAGCAGCAATAAGTAAACCACCTGTAATTATTGTTTTTATTGCAGAATTAGCAGCATCTTTTAGGTCGTGTTTTACAAACTTTTCAAGCTCTTTGCTAAATGACACATCTTTTCCTTTGATTTTCTCTATAAGAACGTTACCTAATCTAAAAGCTCCTTTTACGGCAAGGACAAATGTTAATACTTTGCCTGCATCTTTTACTATACCTTTAAATGCTGCTTTAAAACTTACATTCTCATAGGATAAAATGTCGTTTCTTTTCCTGATTTCATTTTTGATTTTCTCAGCTTCCTCTCTACTTAAAGGTTGAGACGAAACATCATCATATTCTAATCTGTCTGTAGCACTGGAACGATTCTGAGAAGCTCTTATTTTATTTACTTCTTCTAACTGGTCAGAAGGAACTAAAGGTTTTTGTCCTCTGTAATTGCCTTCTGTAAGGGCTTTTGCTGTTCCTTCAGGAGTTTTATAATATTTTGACTGGTATCTATTTAAAATACTTCCTT
>JALSSE010000203.1 GCA_026984415.1 Hydrogenothermaceae bacterium
TGGAAGGGGAGTTCAAACAGAAAACCCAGAAATACAGTTAACATTTACAAATGGATATAAAAACAGTTATGACTATGGATATGTATTTGTTGGAGATTCTGCTTCAGAAATGTTTACTATAAGAAATAATGGAAAAGGTTTACTTGTGTTTAACAGAGAAATAAGAGTTTCTGATGATGAACACTTTGAAGTTGATGTTAATGGTGGAACAAATCCATGTGGTTCTAAATTACCAATTCTAAACCCAAAAGAAAGCTGTACGTTTAAAGTTTATTTTAAACCTGAAAAAGAAAAAACATACAAAACTGAATTAAAGTTAAATTCTAATGATAAAGAAAATGAAGAAATAAAAATAAAATTATACGGAAAAGGTACATTAGTTCCAGTTCCAAAAATAGAATTAATAAAAGCAAGGGAAAATTTTGTTGATACACAGGTAGGAAAAACATCAAATCTTATGGTACAGATTAATAACAAAGGAAACGGAGTTCTTGAAGTTGTAAATATGTATTTATCAAATGAGGATAATTTCTGGATTGATGTAAACAGTGGAACAAGACCATGTAAAACACTTTCTCCTTCCATTGACCCCGGTGAGTTCTGTACTATTTACATAAAATTTAAACCTGAAAAAAATAAAACCTACAAAACTTCTTTATACATTGAATCAAATGACACAAAGCATAAAAAAGTTAAAATATCTGTAAAAGGAAAAGGTAAAAACAATATTTCTGAAGCATCAACCAGTGAAACATTTTCCAATAGTAGTAGTGGTTGTAATTTTGGCACTCCATCAGTTCCAGTTTATTTACTATTATTGTTAATTTTTGGAATAAGAACGTTCTTAAAAAGAACAAAATAAATTTTTGCAATTTTATATGAGTTTGCATATAATATAAGCTCCATTGGAGAGGTGGCCGAGTGGTCGAAGGCGGCTCCCTGCTAAGGAGTTGAACGGGTATCCCCCGTTCCGAGGGTTCGAATCCCTCCCTCTCCGCCATAATTAAATTACAACCTTATCTATAAATATATTTCTGTTATAATAACCAAAAATAAATTCTAACCAAACAGGAAATTCCATGGATAAACAAGGTTTAGTCCAAAAGGTATACTCTATCCCTATAAAAGAGCTATTTAAACTTTTAAATAGTTCTCCCAATGGTCTTACAGAAGAAGAAGCAAAGAAAAGGTTAGAAATTTACGGACTTAATGAGTTAGAAGAGAAAAAAGAAAGCAAGTTTTTACTTTTTATACATCAGTTTAACAATCCTCTCATTTACATACTTATACTCGCCTCTATAATAACATTTCTTTTAGGTGACTACTTAGACTCAGGAATTATCACAGGTATTATTTTTATAAATGGGATACTTGGTTTTTTACAGGAAATTAAAGCTCAGGCATCTTTAGAAGCATTAAAAAACTTAACACAGATAAAAACAACTGTAATTAGAAATAATAAAGAGATAAAAATTCCTGTCAGTTATGTTGTCCCAGGTGATATTGTAGTTTTAGGGGAAGGAGATGTAGTTCCAGCAGATTTAAGATTGATTGAGTCTTCAGGACTACTTGTAGATGAAGCAATACTGACAGGGGAATCTATTCCTGTTGAAAAGGATGCATCAGTTGTACTTCCAGAAAATACACCTCTATATGAAAGGAAAAATATACTTTTTAAAGGAACTTTAGTTGTTAGAGGTAAAGGGAAAGGTATTGTTTATGCAACAGGAAAAGATACAGAAATTGGTAAAATTGCAGAAAAGGTAAAAGAAAAATCACCTGAAACTCCACTTCAAAAGTCATTAAAAAGTTTTTCAAAAAAATGGATTTTGTATCTATCGGTAATTTTAATTTTTATTTTTATAATAGGAATACTTCAAGAAAGAGACCTTTACACCCTTTTTATGCTTATGGTTTCTGAGCTTGTATCTTCCGTTCCAGAAGGTTTACCGCTGGTTGTTACCTTTATTTTAGTGATTGGGGCGATGAAACTTGCTAAAAAAAATACATTAGTCAAATACTTACCTGCTGTTGAAACATTAGGAAGTACAACATTTATAGTGTCTGACAAAACAGGAACAATTACTGAAGGGAAGTTAGAAGTTGAGGATTACTATGCAATGGATAAAGAAAAACTTTTTCTTGGAGCTGCCCTGTGTAATGACGCATATGATTCAAAAGGTGACCCTTTAGAAATTGCACTATTACAATGGCTTGAGAAAGAAGGATTTAATTGGAAAGAAGCAAAAGAAAAATATAAAAGGGTATGGGAACATCCTTTTGACACAAGTTTAAGACTGATGGCTACAGTAAATGACATAAATGGAAAAAAAGTTTTACTTGTCAAAGGAGCATTTGAAAGCTTAATAAAATTGACAAAAGGTAATATTTCCCATTTAGAAGAAATACACGACAAAATGGCAGAAAATGGGTTAAGGGTAATAGCTGTAGGGTATGCAGAGATAGATAAAATCCCTGAATCAATTACAGATTCAGAAATAGAAATTGTAGGATTAATAGGGTTTTTAGACCCACCTAAAGAAGGGGTAAAAGAATCTGTAAGGGTTGCAAAAAATGCAGGAATTAAAGTAATAATGGTAACTGGAGATAATATAAAAACAGCAACGGCAATAGCAAAAATGGTTGGAATTTATGATAAAAGTAGCCTCTCTCTGAAAGGAGAAGATTTAAAAAAATACTCTGAAGAAGAACTGTATAAGATACTGAAAAGAACCTCTGTAGTGGCAAGGGCAACCCCAGAA
>JALSSE010000204.1 GCA_026984415.1 Hydrogenothermaceae bacterium
ATCTTCCAATATTTATCCTTTGCAGAAAATAACTGTTTAAAATGCCATAAAGGAATAGAACATATAAGAGACCCAAAATCAGATATGATGAAAGAAATATACGAAATTGCTGAAAAAGTAGGATACAAAGGAAATAGCTGTATCGTATGCCACGGTGGAAATCCAGAAGCAGTAAAAAAAGAAAAAGCCCATAATGGAACAATAGAGGCATTTATGAAAGGAATAGAAGTTGATGGGCGTACAGTTAAAGGTCCCCAAAACTTTTATCCAGACCCAGGGAGTGTTTGGATTAACAAATACACCTGCGGAATGTGCCATGAAACACAGGTTAAAACCCAATACCAATCACTAATGTTTACAGAAGCTGGAAAAATTCAGGGTACATTATGGGGATTTGGTGGATTGGAAGGTTATCAACATAAAATTGGAAATTACAACGTTGAGACATTAGACCCACACGAAACATTAGGAACAGAAGTTTATAAAAAATATATAGAACAGTTAAAAAAATTAAATCCACAGATTCATCCTAAAAAAATGACCCAAGTACCAAAAGCCCCAACCCCTGAAGAAGTAGAAAAAAATCCACAGCTTGCAGCATACACATATTTAAGGCAGGATTGCCTCAGGTGTCATACAGGAAACAAAGGAAGGCAGAAAAGAGGGGATTACAGAGGTTTAGGATGTAGTGCCTGTCACATTCCATACTCAAATGAAGGTTTTTATGAGGGAAATGACCCAACAATTCCTAAGAATAAAAGAGGGTGGCTTTTAACCCATCAGATACAGGGAACAAGAGAAGCAAAAGTAAAAATACACGGATTGCAGTATTCAGGAGTACCAGTAGAAACATGTACAACCTGCCACGATAGAGGAAAAAGGATTGGAACTTCATTTCAGGGGATAATGGAAACTGCTTATAGTTCTCCATTTTTAGAAGATGGTTCTGACCAGCCTAAACTACACACAAAGCATTACCTTCATTTACAGGCAGATATTCATATGCAAAAAGGAATGTTATGTCAGGACTGTCATACATCACTTGATGTCCACAGTGATGGAAACCTTGTTGGAACAACCCTTGCCCCAGTTGAAGTTGAATGTCAGGACTGCCACGGAACACCAGATAAATATCCATGGGAATTACCATTAGGATATAGTGATGAACACGAAGAAAAACCTAAAGTTGGTAAACCAAGAGGTTTAGCCCATAAACTATTAAAATTCATGAAACAGGGAACAACTTATTCACAAGAAGATGGATACCTGCTAACAGCAAGGGGAAATCCATTTGGAAATGTTGTTAAAAAAGGGGATAAAGTAATAGTACACACGGCAGGAGGAAAAGATTTAGAACTGACTCCACTAAAAAAACTCGTTGAAACAGGAAAATTAAATACTGAAGCTATGGTTGCAATGGTTCATGTAAAAGCACACATGGATAGAATGGAATGTTATGCCTGCCACGCAAAATGGGCTCCCCAGTGCTATGGATGCCATATAAAAATTGATTATTCAAAAGGAGAAAAACATCCTGACTGGATAGCAATGGGAAATGACCATGATGAACACGGATTAACAGCAGATGCAAGATATGTAATCTACGGAGATAAGTCAGAATATGAAAAACACTTAATAGATGGAAAAGTAAAAGAAACAAGGAGTTATTTAAGATGGGAAGACCCACCTTTAGTTCAAAATGGAGAAGGTAGAATATCACCTGCCGTTCCCGGGTGTCAGACAACTGTTACAGTTATTGGTAAAGATGGAAAACCTCTACTTTTAAACCATATATTTAAAATTCCAAATGTTGAAGGTGCTGGAGAAGAAGGACAGTTAGGTATAGATATTTCTCCAACACAGCCCCACACAATAACAAAAGAAGCAAGGAAGTGTGAAAGTTGCCATACAAATCCTAAATCTATGGGATATGGAATTGATGAAGGTAAAGATTACTCAGACCCAAGTAAACCATACATAGTTGATTTAACAACAGCCGATGGAAAAATAATTCCTAAAATATTTAAGACACAGATAAACTCAATTCCAAATTTAAAAATGGACTGGTCAAGGTTTGTTACGGAGGATGGAAAACAGCTACAAACAGTAGGACACCACTATAAACTTTCAAGACCTTTAAACAACGAAGAAAGGGCAAAATTAGATAGAAGAGGTGTTTGTTTATCCTGTCATCAGGAAATACCTGAACAGGATTTAGCAGTAAGTTTATTAACCCACATAAAAGAAACAGCAGGGATTGAAATTGATACAAAAACCCACAACAGTATTCTCCATAAACTTGTTTTAATTGGTGCCTGGGTTCAGGTGTTAGGTGGATTTGTAGTTATAGGTCTGGTTATAGGTGGAATTTTCTGGTACAGGAAAAGAAAAAAATAATTATCAGATAATGTCAGCCCTTGGTTCTCCCAAGTAAAACCCCTGGGAGTAGTCTATTTCAAGGGTTTTTACCTGATGAAATATCTCTTCAGAGTGGACAAATTCGGCGACTGTGTATATCCCTAATTTTTTAGAGAAACCTACAATTGTTTCTACAATTATTGTTGAATAAATATCATTATCAAGGTTTTTTATCAATGAAGAGTCTATTTTTATATAATCAACATCCAATTTCAAGATAAACTCAAAATTTGAATATCCTGTTCCAAAGTCATCTATTGCAATTTTTGCACCGTACCTTTTTACCTCTTTAATAAATCTTGAAACTTCTTCAAAGTTTTCAATACCTTCAGATTCTAAAA
>JALSSE010000205.1 GCA_026984415.1 Hydrogenothermaceae bacterium
AACTGGTTAACAGGCTGTTTCAGAAACAATATTTTTTGGTTTTCCTTCTTTTACACAGGCATAAAGATTTTCAATTGTTATATCTAATATTCTGTGGAGGGCATCTTTTGTGTTATAGGCATTATGAGGAGAAACAATAACATTTTCAGAATGAAGTACATAAAAGGCTTCCATTGCTTTTTTTAGTTTTAAAGCTGGAATGTCATCCCTTTTCAAAAATTCTTCTTCTATCCATACATCTTCAGCTTCAAAAGTATCAAGACCAACCCCACCACCTAACCTTCCTTCTTTTAAAGCCTCAATGATTGCTTCAATTTCAACAACAGGACCCCTTGAAGTGTTTATAAGCATAGCTTCTAACTTCATAAGCTTTATATTGAATTTATTAATTAAATGATGTGTTGTTTTATTATAAGGTACGTGTAATGTTACTATATCTGAATTCCTTAAAAGTTCTTCAAGTCCTACATATTCAACTCCATACTTCTCAACCAATTCATCCCTTTTATTTCTATCGTAAGCAAGTATTTTCATTCCAAATCCATTTGCAATTCTTACTACGTAGCTCCCAATATTTCCCGTTCCTATAACACCAATAGTTTTACCCATTAAATCAATTCCAGTTAAGCCTTCCCTTGAAAAAATACCTTTTGAAGTTCTTTCAATCATTGGCTTAAATTTTCTTGCAAGGGCTAAAATAAGGGCAAATGTGTATTCAGCAACTGTGTTATTACCGTATCCCGGTGTATTTGCGACAACAATTCCCTTTTGGTTTGCATACTCTATGTCTATATGGTCATATCCTGTGGAACGGGTTATAATCATTCTTAAATTTGGAAGTTTGTCAATTACATTTTTTGTGATTTTTGAATATATGAAAACACTTATAATTTCAGCATCTTTATAGTTATCTGCATTATTTTCATCTATAGGTTCTTTAGAAAAATATACCTCTTCTGATAATCCTTTATCCCTTATTTTTTTCTCTAAATAAAGCCTCTCCCAATCCTCAACTTCGAAGAAGTAAATTTTCATAATAATAGCTCCTATAATATTTATAAATTTGTTATAATAAGTTTACATTTTAAATAAGGAGGAATCAATATTGGCAATAGAAGGAAGAGTTTGGAAATTTGGAGACGATGTAAATACTGATGAAATTATTCCTGCAAGATATCTGATTACAACAGACCCAAAAGAACTGGCAAAACACGTTATGGAAGATTTAGACCCAGACTTCCCAAACAAAGTAAAACCGGGAGATATTATTGTAGCTGGGAAAAACTTTGGTTGTGGTTCTTCAAGGGAACACGCACCACTTGCATTAAAAGGTGCAGAAATTGGAGCAATTGTTGCTGAATCTTTTGCAAGAATTTTTTACAGAAATGCCATTAATTTAGGATTACCTATTATAGAATCTCCAGAAATAGCAAAAGAAACAGATGAAGGGGATATTTTAGAGATAGATTTAGCAAAAGGAATTGTTAGAAATAAAACAAAAGGGAAAGAATACAAAATAAAACCTTTACCTGAAAGTTTACAAAAGGTTATGGAAGCTGGCGGATTAATGGAGTATGCAAAAGATAAATTACAGGGGAAATAATTATTATGGAATTAAAAAAAATATTAGTTCCGATAGATTTTACAGATATAACAAAGGCTGTTGTAGAAACGGCAAAATTTTTTGGTAAAAACTTTGGCAGTAAACTTTATATTTTACATGTCCTTGAAAAACCTCACCTTTTATTCTACGAGGAGGGGGCAGAACTTCTTTTAGATTCTGAAGAATACGAAACACTTTTAAAATTAGAAAAAGAAGCTGAAAAAAGAATGTTAGAGCAGTTACAGGAGCTTTCTGATAATTTAAAAAATGAAGGAATTGAAAATGAAATAATACTTCAAACTGGGGAAGTTGTTGATACAATTTTAGACGTTGCAGATGAAAAAGATATTGACTTTACAATTATTGGAAGCCATAAACATGGTCTTTTGGATATGCTTTTAATAGGAAGCACAACAGAAAAAGTAATTCAAAAGGCAAACCGCTCTGTTTTAGTAGTTAAAGGGCAACCAATTTCTTCAATCTCAAAAATTGTTTGTGGTTATGATTTCCTTCCAAATTCACAAGAAGCCCTTGATGTGGCAAAAATTCTTGCTAAAAAATTCAACGCAGAAATCAGAATTGTACATGGTGATACAGATGAAGGTTTTGCCCATTCAAAATCTGTTTATGAAAGTGTTTTAAATAAAAAAATCAAGCTTTTAGATGAGCTTAAAGAAAAATTGGAAAATGAGGAACATATAAAAGTTTCTGTGGAATTAATAAAAAAAGACCCAGAAACTGCAATTTTAGAAACAATAGAAGAATTTAAGCCAGATATTGCAATTTTAGGGAGAAGAAAAACATCAAAAGTTAAACGTATGTTTTTAGGAACAACTGCTTCAAAAGTTGTAAAAAATTCCCCAGTTCCAGTTATGTTAGTAAGGAGAAAAGATTGAGGGTTTCTATATTATTTATAGCGTTAGTTATTTTAGCAACATCCTGTTCAACATCCTTTGGAAAAATAAAAAAAGCAATAATAAAGGAAAAAAATCCATATTTTTACTATGTAGCCTGTAGATATGAGAAAAATAATGGAGATTTAGAAACTGCTTTTTCCTATTGTAAAAAAGCTTTAGAAATTTTCCCTGATACACCGGTCATATATGAAGAAACGATAACTTTACTTTTACATTCAGGTAAAACAGAAGAAGC
>JALSSE010000206.1 GCA_026984415.1 Hydrogenothermaceae bacterium
AGTTTTAAAACTGATAAATGAATACTTTAAAAAACTTTTAGAGAAAAAATCACAGCAGGAAAGCCACAAACTCCTTGAGTATTTATATTCCTTGAAATTTTCTGGAGAAAGGGAACCAAAACAGATTTTGTCTATAGCTGACTTTAAACTAATAGAGGAAGAAGTTTATAAAACGGATGTTTTTGTCCAGATAAATGAAGAAGCAGTTAAAGTGTGGGAAGAGTTTAAAAAGATTATGCAGATAAAAGAGATATTTGAAAGAAAAAAGGCTTTTGACAGTATAAAATCCCGGTTCTACAGTTATGTTATATCTGTGCCTATTCAAGACAATACTCCACCTGTAGAAAATGGATTTTACTATGTTCCAATTGAGAATTTAGAAGATTATTATGATTTTGAAACTGGCTTTAAAGTTAAAAATGAGTTTTTTATGTTTTAAACAGGGGAGATTATCTCCCCAGGAGTTGTTATCCATTTTCCTTTAATAGCTTTTTAACTAAACTATAAGGAATAGAAAGAATAAAATCTCAATTGGATAGAAGAAAAATAGCCAAATTTCCCATTACAAGTAGAATTAATAATGATTTGTCGATGTCAGATTTTAAGGTTATTTTTTGTCTCAATAAAGTAGTTTAAAACTATAAAAATTCGTTATTCGTCCTTTAATGACAAGGGTTTGTCGATGTCCAGGGTTTTTTGCAAGATTGAAGGTCGACAGAAAATTAACTTAATTTGACAGCCATATAATTTTTCTGTATATTTAAAATCAATAAGATTTATCAACGGCTACATGGCAACCGAATAAGCGCTCTTTTTCAGGGTTTTTAGCGTGCCTATAAGGAATTGAAACTGGATACAAACCCGCCTGACTTTGATAACTGGTGGTAGTTTTTAGCGTGCCTATAAGGAATTGAAACTGACATTATCGAAGAGGAATTTCCTGATGTTTCAATTATAGTTTTTAGCGTGCCTATAAGGAATTGAAACTTTTCAGACCTGCAACAGTGCTGGACTTTTTAATGGAACGTTTTTAGCGTGCCTATAAGGAATTGAAACACATCTATCATTTCTAACATTTCCATAAGAGTTTTATTGTTTTTAGCGTGCCTATAAGGAATTGAAACGATTGCAATTCATCATCTAATTTTTTCAATCTTGCCGTTTTTAGCGTGCCTATAAGGAATTGAAACATCCTTCATATATTTTTGCCAACTCTTCATCTGTCTTGTGTTTTTAGCGTGCCTATAAGGAATTGAAACATCATTCAGTCCGATGTATTTGATTACGACTGGATTTTTTAGTTTTTAGCGTGCCTATAAGGAATTGAAACTCTCCTCTATAAATGAGGAGTTAAAAGAAGACCCTAGTTTTTAGCGTGCCTATAAGGAATTGAAACAAGAAAGACCAACACAAAGTAGAGGTATTCCATGGGGAATGTTTTTAGCGTGCCTATAAGGAATTGAAACTTTATTGGTGAATTATTTATTGGTATTGGTTTTATAAGTTTTTAGCGTGCCTATAAGGAATTGAAACTTAAGATTATCAGGTTCAACATTTTTGATTTCATCGTTTTTAGCGTGCCTATAAGGAATTGAAACAAGACGAAAGTAAAAGATGCAAAATCAAGGGACGGAAATGTTTTTAGCGTGCCTATAAGGAATTGAAACTATAAAATTTTTCCATAATATTAACCCTCCTTTCTGTTAACTTACAAGAAAAAAAGAAAAATAACAATTTTGCTTTTACACTGGTTCAGACATTATAATATTGGTACTTTCAATTTATGAGGTTTAGGATTAAGCTGAATGAAAAAAAACTTTGATTATAAATACCTTAACGAAGAAATAAGGGAAAAAATAGACAATTATAGAAAAACCTTTCCATACAAAGAACAGTCAATAATTCCTTCTCTACATGAAATACTTTACTTTTATAGAGATATACCAGAAGAAGCATTAGAAGAACTTGCCGACTATTTAGAAGTTCCTTTAAACCACATAGAAGGTATAGTTTCCTTTTATGATATGTTCCGCCACAAAAAAAATGCGAAAAACCATATAAGACTTTGCAGAAATTTGCCCTGTCATTTAGGAAAATCGAGAAGTTTATTAAAAAAAATAGAAAAACTTACAGGAGCAGAAGCTGGAGGACATAGTCCTGATGGATTATGGTATATAGAATTAGTTGAATGTATAGGAAGTTGTGCCATTGCCCCTGCATTCTTAATAAATGACGACCTTTACGATGGAAGTAAAATAAAAACAGAAGAAGATTTACAAAATATACTGAACAAATACACTAAGGTGGAAAATGAAAACAAGGGATAAATATCCACATATACCTGAAATATATGTTGAGAGTAGTATAAATCTTTTGTTAAGAAGGGCAAAAGAAAATAGAACAACACCATTAGAAGAGTATGTAAATACAGGGGGCTACTCTGCATTAGAAAAAGCCTTAAAAAGGCTTACACCAGAAGACATAGTCGTACTTGTAGAAGAAAGTACATTAAGAGGAAGAGGTGGGGCTGGTTTTCCAACAGGAAGAAAATGGAGATTTGCATTATCAAATCCACCTCCAAGATACCTTGTATGTAATGCAGACGAATCAGAACCGGGAACATTTAAAGACAGAATAATAATAGAAAGAGACCCGCACCTATTACTTGAAGGAATGGCAATATCTGCTTACGCATTAGGAGTAGAAGAAGCTTACATCTACATTAGAGGAGAATATCCAGCTGGCTA
>JALSSE010000207.1 GCA_026984415.1 Hydrogenothermaceae bacterium
TCTGACTAAAATTTATGGAATATACAAAAACACAAAAAAGATTAAATTTGAAAACCTTCCAGAAAAGTTTGTATTAAAAGCAAATCATGATTCTGGCTCTATTTTAGTTGTTATGGATAAAAATAATATTGATAAAAAAGAACTGAAAAAATTAGACTGTAATTTAAAAATAAATTACGGGAAAACACAGTGTGAATGGGTTTATAATGAAATAGAGCCAAAAATATTTGCTGAAGAGTTAATCTTGGATAAAAATGGGAATATTCCATTTGACTATAAAGTTTTTTGTTTTCAGGGGAAACCAAAATTAATACAGGTTGATATAAATAGATTTTCCAAACATAAAAGAAATTTTTATGATTTAAACTGGAATAGATTAGATTTGGAAATTCTCTACCCTTCTGCTGATGTTGAAATTCAAAAACCAGCCTTTTTAGATGAAATGTTAGAATTATCTTCAATAATTTCAAAACCTTTTAACCATGCAAGGGTTGATTGGCTTATAGCCGATAACAAACTGTATTTTGGAGAAATAACCTTTTTCCATGAAAGTGGATTTGGAAAATTCAGCAGTAAAGAATGGGAAAGAAAAATGGGAGATTGGATTATCCTTTAAAAAGAGGTAAGTATGAAACAAAATCCTTTAGTTTCTGTATTTATTCCAACAAGAAACAGATTAAAATTACTAAAAAGGGCTTTAAATTCAGTTTTAATGCAAACTTATGAAAATATTCAGATAGTTATAGTTGATGATTTTTCTACCGATGGAACAAGGGACTACCTGTCTGAAATAAAAGATAACAAAAAAATCAAAGTTATTCTTAATGAAAAACAGTTAGGTGCTACAAAGTCAAAAAACAGAGGTGTTTTAGAAAGTGATGGAGAATTTGTAACGTGTTTAGATGATGACGACTTCTTTTTACCTGATAGAATAGAAAGATTTGTTAATTACTGGGAAAATTTAGACAACCCCGTTGCAGGGTTATTTGATATGGCTGTAGTCCTTTCAAAATACAGCTGTAATATACGAAATACTAAAAAGAAAGTTAGTTTAAAAGACTTAAGGAAAAGAAATTACATAGGAAATATGTTCTTTTTACCGAAAAAACATATAGTAGAAGCTGGTTTGTTTGACCCTGATATTCCTGCATGGCATGATTGGGATTTACTTTTGAGAGTATCAAAAAAATTTGGAAATTTTGAAAGTATAGATTGTGTTGGGTATGTTGTGGATATTTCACATAATCTACCAAGAATGACAACAGATAAAGAGAAAAAAATAAGAACTGCAATGAAAATGCTTATGGAAAAAAATAAACCTTACACATTTTCAGAAAAATCGGCTATAATCATAGCTTTAAATGAATATCCACAGGTTAAGTTAACTTTTTTAGAAATATCCATACTATTATTAAATGGAAGATTTAGAAGTTTTTTTAAAGGTTTGAAAAAATATTTTAAAGGATAGAGATGGATTTTTCTTTTGTGATAAGAACTTATAATGAGGGAAAGTATATAAGAGAAACCCTTGAAAGAATAGAAAAACAAAAAGGGAATTTCTCCAAAGAAGTAATCATTGTAGATTCGGAATCCACAGATAATACGGTAAAAATTGCAAAAGAACATAACTGCAGAATTATCAAAATTCCACAGAAAGACTGGTCTTGGGGAAAAGCATTAAATATAGGCATAGAAAAGGCAAAAGGTGAATTTATTGTAATTCTATCAGGGCATTCCTTTATAAAAGGAACAGATTTTTTGATTAATGCGAAGAAATTTTTTGATAAATATGAAAAATTAGCTGCTGTTTATGGAAAGCAGTTTCCAATATTAGGAATGAACCCTTTAGAAGAGTTTGAGTATAGAAATTATTATCCAGATATTGATGAATTTATTATGACAAACCCTAAGAAAAAATTAATTGGTATATCAAATGCCTGTGCTGTAATTAAAAAGAAAGTATGGGAAGAAAATAAATATAATGAAGAAGTTCAGAGCCTTGAAGATAGTTTGTGGACAAAAGAAGTCTTAAAAAAGGGATATACAGCCATATACACTGATAAAATAAAAATCTATCATTCGCATATATTTAATGTTCCTTATTTATATAAAAGATTTTACTGGTTTATCTACTATAATCTGTTGGAAGGTTCAAATCCAGAGTTTTCTTCTTTTAAACATAAAGTTAAAAGATATATAAAAATAGTTGGATACAGATATTATCTATACTTCAATAAAATTTATAATGAAAAGAAAATGAAACAATATTTTAAAGAAAAGGGATATCATATAGATGAAAAACTTATGAAGTATTATTTAAAAATAAAATACACAGCAACTATAAATGCTTTTAAAGATTTTTGTATTTATAAAGAAAATCACCCAGCAGATTATATTACTTTAGAAGTTCCAGAAGGTATAAAAGAGTTAGAAAAAAATCTACATATAGATTTAAAGTGATTTAATTCTAAAACTAAATGGCTTGTAATAATATACAAAGAAAATAGAATATTAACATGTTTCTATTTATGGAAATTCAATACTTTAGAAGAGTATTTTCAAATGATGGGTTTTGGCACATATTTAAAAGAAGATTGTAAAATAGTAGTTATAGAGAGGTGGTTAAAAGTGAAAACTCTAAATATTCAGGATTTATTAAAGCATTACAAGATAGATATTGAACATATAGACTTAGATGATACTTTAACTTTAAGATATGTTTCACACTTATATTTGGT
>JALSSE010000208.1 GCA_026984415.1 Hydrogenothermaceae bacterium
ATAAAATACAAAGATTTTCTAATAGAAGCTTACGAGGGAGAGTTTAAAATAAAAACAGACCCAGAAATTTTTAAGACCGTTTACGATACAGGCTTAGGAGCAAAAAATTCTCAAGGTTTTGGAATGGTGGAGGTTTTATAGGTTGGCCAAAAAAGAAGTATTGGTAAAATTTAAAACAATAACTCCTCTCTGGACTGGAGATGCCTGGCAAAACAGCAGTGAAATTCGTCCGTCTTCTTTAATTGGAAGTTTAAGATTTTGGTTTGAAGTTATTTGTTATTTTTCGGGAGTTTGTAAAAAAGATGATTTCAACGAAAAATTAGGTAGATTCGAAAAAGAAGTTGATAGAAAGAAGTTAAAAGAAGATTTTATACAAAAAAACGGAAATGAAATAAAAGAAATTATTAAATATCTCATTGATAAACAAAATATACCTTTACCATCAATTATTTTTGGGACTACAAACTGGAGAAGTTTAATAGAGATTAAGAAAATTGAATTTGACAAAAGCAATTTTAAAGAAAATCCTTCTGGAAAAATACTTCCTGGCAAAAACTGGTATTTCGGAACTCCTTCATATCAAGGAGAATTTTCTGTGATTTTTGGGGTAGAAGAAAAAATCTTAGAAAGTATCTTTTATCCTCTTTTAACTTTTATGGATAAATATGGTTTCTGGGGTGGTAAATGGAATATAGGATACGGAAGGTTGAGAGTTTTAGAGGTGAAGGTAGATAATAAAACAATAAATAACTGGAATAAATCTGATTTTGAGCTATTTGATAATTCTTGTTTTTCTTGGGAAACTTTGATAAAAAGTGAAAAATTAGATTTCAATTCTAAAAGTTTTAAATTTCTAAAAACAGTCGTAAAAAAGAAAAATTTCTATTGTAAAACCCAAAGGAACTTAGGAAATAAGATAAGTAATATCCCTAAAAAGATTGTTTTTATTGAACTTTCTTATTCAGGAAATAAGGATTATAAAACAATAATAGAAACTTTGCTAAAAGATAAAGTAAAAATAAGAAATTGTTTAAGACCAAATAATAATAATGAAGTATGGACTAAATTTAGGCACAAACTTTTAGGGGAAAAAGGAGAAGGTTCTAAAATACTTCCATTTATATATGAAGAGCAAGAACAACTCAAATGTGGTTTTCTATCTATCGATGGTTTATTAAACTTGGAAGGTAGAAGTGATGAATAAGTTTGAGGCCTTAATAGAAATAAACATAGAAAAAGTTGAGAATTTAGCTGAATATATAACTTATTGTAAATATTATTTTAAACCAAAAAGCAAAGGAAAAATAGAAAATTATCTTTTTAGAAGTGGACAAAATTGGTATCTAAACAGAAATAACAAACACATCTTTTTAAATGAATTTAAGTTTCTAAAGAAAGAGATAAATGATTGTGTTGAAGCTGGAAATAGTAAAAATAAGTGTGAAAACCAATTAGCAAAAAAGTTAAAAGATTATAAATCAAACGAAACATTGAAAGACTTCCCTTTGAATTGGTTAAAAAAAGAGATAATTGGAAAAGAAGCTAGGTATATAGATTTTAATAATGACAATAATATTCAAAAAACAAAACAAATATCAGGAATTTACGATAATCCTTCAAACTTACAAAAACACATTAATAAACTTCCTAAATATTCATTTGCAATTTGGTTTAAGTTTAAATTAAAAGCCCCTTACTTTTCAAAAGATGATGATGAGTTTTACTTAATCCAAAATCCTATTTTAAAAGAAACAAACTTTAAAGTTCCAATGATTAGAGGTTCTGGTTGGAAGGGAGCATTAGCAACTGCTTTTAGAGATTTAATAAATGAGGAAACAGATTTAGATAATAAAAGAAAGAAAATAGAAAGTTTTCTAAGGGTTTTTGGAGCAGGTTCTGATAGCATAAAAAGCTTAGAAAAATATTTAAGCAATGGAAAAAAATTAAAAGATTTTAAAGATGAATTTTTAAGGTTTGTATTGTTTGAGTTAGGTTTAGAAGTAGATAAAGAGTTATTAAATAAGCTTGATAAAGCTGATTATAAGGAAATTAGCAATCTTTTAGCAGAAAAAATTTGGCAGAAATACCAGAATATGCAAGATAATCTTCCTTTAGAATTCCAAACTCACAAAGGAAGAGTAATATTTTATCCAACATACTTTGATAAACTTTCCTTAGAAATAATAAATCCTCATGATAGAAGAAAGAGAGCAGGAACTAACCCAATCCATTATGAAGTTGTTCCAGCAGAAACAGAAGGAATTTTTCAGCTGATTTATACCCCATTTGACGCTGTTTTAAAGAAAGATGAAAATGTAAGAAAAGAAGTCAAAGAAGATTTGGAAAACATAATCAAAGCTTTAAAAATACTTTCTAATAAAGGTATTGGAGCCAAAACTAAACTTGGCTGGGGAAGGTTTGAAATTAGATATTTACCTTGTTTTAGAAGCTTTAATTAAGGGTGGGAAAAATGTCAGAATTAGAAAAATTAAAACAATACAAAGATGAAATTTTAAAGGCAGAAATAGGAGCTTTACTTTTTAATCTTGGAAAAACTCATATAGGGTTTAGCTTTTGGAGAGATTATTTTCCTCATAAATCATCAGAATTTAAGTTCTCTTCTTATAAAGAGTATGCAGAAAACTATTTTTATAGTGAATTAGAAGGAATTTCATTACAACTAAAAAATTTCTTCGAAAATATTAACATAAATTTAGATTTTTGGAATACACAATTT
>JALSSE010000209.1 GCA_026984415.1 Hydrogenothermaceae bacterium
CCTTTGCTGTTGTCCCCCTGAAATCTGATGGGGGTAGTATTTTTCTTTTCCTTTTAACCCTACCCTTTCTATTAATTTTTCAACTTTGTCTGTATCTACACCACCATTTAGTAATAATGGCATCTGAACATTTTCAAAAACGGTAAGATTTGGCAAAAGGTTAAAAAACTGGAATATAAATCCTATTTTCTTTCTTCTGTATTCTGTCAATTTTTCATCTTTAAGTTTTGTTATGTCCTGCTGACCTACTATTATTTCTCCCCTGTCTGGCAAATCCATTCCGCCAATAAGGTTTAGAAAAGTTGATTTTCCAGAGCCAGAGCTACCCATTATAGAAATAAATTCACCTTCTTTTATTTCAAGGTTTATATTTTTTAAAACAAGCTGGGTTCCATAAAATTTGCAAATGTTTTTTACTTTAATCATTTTTTCCTATTAAGCTTTTTATTTCTAATTTTATCAAGTCTAAAAGTTCTTTCTTGTACCTTATATTTACTTTAAGCTGTTTATTTATTAAATTAGTATTTTTTATCTCTTTTTCTATTTTATAGAGTTTATCTTTTAGCTCCTGATAAATTTTGTCATTTTTTAGCAAAATTTTCAGCTCTTTTTCCTGCATTTCTTTAAATCCTGTGTATGCTTTTAGTGTTTCCATGTATTTTTCTTTAATTTTTTCCATTTCTTCTTTAATTTTTTCTGCTTCTTCTTTTAAATCTTCTATCTTTTTTAAATTTGAAATAATGCCAAGCTCAAACTGGTTTATTTTTTCATTTATTTCCCTTGCCATTTTAAATAATTTTTCCAATTTTTCCTCCTAATATCCAGTCATTTCAACGTAGGCTCTCCCTGTTTGAGAACCTTCAACTTTACAGGTTCCTTCCCAGTAATAGTTTCCAGTTGTGTAATATGCAATTACTTCCTGGTCTTTGACCAGTGGTGTTATTATTACATCTATTTTTTCAGAAGGTATGGATATTAACCATCTTGATGGATATTTTGCACCTGTTTTCCTTGACCTGAAAAATCTAAGATTTTTAACTTTGAAATCCTTTAAACTCAAAATTTTATAACTTCCATCTGGGTAAATAAATGTACCTGATGAGTAACTGTCAATATTTCCTTTTTTATCTCTAACAAGGTAAATCATAAATTCTGTGTTGTTATCTAACTGGACGGCGAACCAGTCCCACCCTTTTTCTTTATAATGGGAAAAAATCTCCCTGTCAAACCACGTGTAACCTTTTACATTTACTGTTTTGCCGTTAATAGTTAATTTTCCTTCTGTTTTTAATCTTGGATTTGAAAAGTAAAGACTGGCATCTAAAGGGTCATCTGATTTTTTCCTTGAGTATCCATTTATTCCATTTAAAATGTAAGGTTTTAAAGGTTTAAGTGTCAGTTTTATATTTTTTTTATCATCAACACCTGTTATTTCAATCCTATTTAAAGAACCATTTATTTTTGTTTTTCCAATCCATAGATTTAATCTGTCTGTGTCTGCTCCTGCAAAATTGAAAGCACCTCTATCCGCCTTATCTGAAAAGTGGAATTTTTTGTTTTTTACATCAGTAACGGCAAAGTGGGTTATGTAAATGGTTTTAAGTCCAAATTTTGATTTGAATTTCCTTTTATTCACGTTTACTGTAAAAAATGTAAGTTCATATCCAAATTCATTTTTTTCTTCGTCCCATAAATGACCTGTAAAGTACCACCACTGGACCCGGTAGTCTTTTTTAAAGTACATATCCTCAGGGAGATTGACTTTTTTATCTGGTGTTACTTTTTTAAATTCTTCTGCAAATGAAATTGAAAATAAAAAGAAGAACAAAATTAAAATCTTATAAATGGTACACCCCTTTGTATATTTTTGAATATAATATAATGCGAATTTGAAAATAAAAAAAGTCTATAAAACTGAAATTTAGAAATAAAAAATCAAAACGGCAATGTACCAGGTTAGGTGATTTTTAAACTTATTTAAACCAAAACAATCTTTTTAAATTACTAATTGTTATAGTTATTTATGATATTCAACTCTTTTTTCAAGGTAAAGGTTTATTGTTCCAACAACAAAAGAAGCCTTTATTTTTACTGGAAATTTCATTTTTTTATCAATCCATATATACCATTTACCTTTTGTTTTTAGTATTCCTTCACTTTTTACATTTGGTTTTATCTCAACTAAATAAGTATTGTATTTTTTAGAATTAATTTTTATTTTTTCTTCTTTTATAAGTTTAAAAGGTATTCTGTATTTTTTTCCGTCGTAAAAAACAAAAATATTCCCCTTTTTTATTTTTGGGATTGAATTGTATAAAACTAAAGATGCGGAGAAAGGGTCTATGTACTGTTCTTGAGGCAGAATTTTCAGAATTGTATTTTCCTTTCCCTTGAAATTCCTCTTTTTATAGAAAATGATTTTGTTTTTATAGAAAAAGTAAGTCTGAATTACATTTAAATTTTTCTCATTTTGATTGAAGTTAAAATAAATTGGCTCTTTATTTTCCTTTAAAATAAAAGATTCTCCTTCATAATAAATTTTTCTTACAGCTTTTGCTATTCCTAATGTTTTAACTGTTGAGCTGAAATGAATTAAATTTTTTTCTTCCTTGTAAATAACACAGTTTTTAATAATAGGAAAGAAAAGATAATAACCTTTATAACAGCCTTTAAAACTATTTCCGTATGAGTTTCCAAAAAGAAAACCAACTGTTAAAAAAATAGATA
>JALSSE010000210.1 GCA_026984415.1 Hydrogenothermaceae bacterium
TAGCACTAAAGAAAATAAACGCAGAATACGAACTACCAAACGAACACCACACAAAAATAGTAAACCACCTAATAGAAATAGACAAAAAAGAAGGTAGCAAAATAAAAACATTCATGACATTAAAAGAGAGAATGGAAATATTAGAAGAATACAGGGAATCAAACGAAAAGCTATTCAAAGAATGGTTTAATACAGAAAACCAATTCGTACTAACAGAAGAAGAAATAAAATACTACAAAGAACAAGACAAAATACCAGAAGAAGAAAAACAAAAAATAATAGAAGAAAGATACCAAAAAATAAAAGACTATCTAAAACAAAACATACCAGACTACGAAAAATACAGATACGGGACAAAAACAATACCAAACCTAACAATAAAAAGCAGAGAAATACCAACAATAAGAGGATACATAGAGAGGATAGAGCCAAAAATAACAGGATGGGCAGTAGACATAGAAAAAAAAGAACCATTAACATTAGAAATAAAAATAAACAACACAGCAGTAGGACAAACCAAAACAAACCAAAACAGACCAAAAGTAAGTGAAACAATAGGGAAACAAACACCAGCAGGATTTGAAATAGACTGGAGAGAAATAGAACTACCAGAAGAACTAAAAAAACTACCAGAAGGGACAAAATGTCAAATAAGAATAATAGAAAAAGATAAAGAGGTAGTACTACCGGGGAACTACAAAGAGTTAACAATAGAGGAGATAAAAGAGAAAACAAACAACCCGAACCCATACATAAAATACAACTGGGAAGAAATAAACAAACACTTTGAACACCTTCAAATAGACCAATTCTACATAGACATACTAAAAGGAGGAAGAGCTACAATAGGTGGATTAGCCTGTTTAAAAAAAGGTAAAGAGAACAAATACAAACTAAAAATAAAAGACAAAGAAGGGGAAAAAGGGATAAAATGGGGAATAAACTCACCAGTATTTGCGAAAAAGAAACCAGACAACCCCCATGCAAAGAAAGCAAGATTTTTAGTTGAGAATGTATTATTAGACAAAGAAAATACATTATTACTTGTTGATGAATCTGGTAATAAATATAATCTTTTGAAAATTATAGAAAGTAAGGAATTATAATGCCTATTGGTATATTTTCTAAAGGAATTATAAAAAGCATTCCATATATAGATGTTTTTTTAGAAGATGAAATTATTTTTAATCCCAAAAAACCAGATAGGTTAACTGCTATAGCTGGTTGGGGATACAAATTTACGTCAAAAAAAGCTATAAAGAAAGCTGAAAAATGGGAACTTCCTTATATTGCTCTGGAAGATGGATTTATCCGTTCAATTGGTCTTGGGTTCGAAGAACCTCCTTTATCTCTAATTATAGACCCTGTTGGGATTTACTATGATTCTACAAAACCTTCTTTCCTTGAAAATATACTAAATTCAGATGGATGGCAAACAGAGGAACTATTAAATGAAGCAAGAAAAATAAAAGAAATGATAACTAAATATAATATAAGCAAATATAATAACTCAAAACCTGTTCCTATTGATTTTTTTAAAGAGTTTAAGAACAAAGAAAAAGTGCTTGTGATAGACCAGACTAAGGGAGATGCTTCAGTTATATTAGGTGGAGCTAATCAAAAAACTTTTAAAGAAATGTATTTATCGGCAGTTGAAGAAAACCCTGATTCTGTAATTTTTATAAAAACACATCCAGACGTAATAAAAGGAAAGAAAAAGGGATATTTAACTAAATTTAAAAAATATCCTGAAGTTTTTATAATTTCTGAAAATTACAATCCGATACAGTTATTAAAAGCTATGGATAAAGTATATACTGTTTCTTCCCAGATGGGATTTGAGGCTTTAATTTTGGAAAAAGAGGTTTATTGTTTTGGTCTTCCTTTTTATGCTGGATGGGGACTAACTAAAGATAGAAAAAAAATAGAAAGGAGAAAAAAACAAAGGAACATTTATGAGCTAATTTCGGCCTGTTATATACTTTATACCAAATATATAAATCCATATACTAAAAAAGAATTATCTAATGTTTTTGAAGTGATTGAATATATTAATCAAAAAAAGTCTATGGTTTGACTTTTACAGTTTTACAGTAATTTTTAGGAACTGATTTTTCTTTAGGCCATTTAAATAGAGCATAAAAACATCCTACAGAAGTTAGTTTTCCATATTTATCAAATAAACATGAAGTTCTTACCTGTTCACGTTTATAACAATCATGTCCAGCTCCAAACCATGCATATTTTTCAACATATGGGCACTTTTCTAATTCAGGTAGAACAGCTTTCATAAATTCTAAAACTTCTTTCTCAGAATATTTGTTTTTACATTTATACTTTTTTTTCAATTTACAGTTTCTTTTTGAAGATTTCCAGTCAGCAACAGCAAATTCTGTAATCCATATAGGTAAATGATATTTCTTGTAGATATAGTCTATTTTTTTCAGGAATTTTTTGGGATTCGGTGAAGTATATAGATGTACTGCTATAAAATCAAATTTCAGGTGTTTTTTTTTAGCAATTTTATAAAATTTTTTAAACCATTGGTTTGTCCCTCCAGCAACTGCTGGGCTGGATATTTTCTCAGCTAATTGTTCAATTTCAGGCCAAAGTTTTACAACCTGTTCTACAGTCATATTTGCTTGGTCTTTCTTATCAGGTTCATTAAAAACAAGAAGTACAGGAACCTTACCCATTGAACGTAAAGCTTTTAGTTCTTTTTTTAATCGTTTTTGTTTTCCACCCCATAACATTGGAACAAAATTAGCAGAAGTCCCCTTTATAGGATAAGGTTTCCATGTATAATACCAACTTACATTTAATGCATTAATTCTATCAGCAGATTTTAAATCTGCGAGGCAGGCACCCTTTTTTTCACTTGCAAAAGAATGCTGTAATAAAATTAGCAAAAAGAGAATTAAATAAATTTTTTTAATTAACATAGTAATTAAAATCTATATTTTGTGGAAAAGTGTTGCAATATGTTCTTTATTCCCTTTACTATTTACTAAATATAACTTTGCTGATTCCCCTTCTTTGAGTGGTGGTATTAAGACTTTAAATCGTGCATTTTGGGCATTAGGATTATTGGGAAATTTTTTAGCAATAATAGGAGAAGGGATATCCCAAGTAACTTTAAAGCTTTCTCTATCTTTTTCAAGATATAATTGGAATTTTTCGGAAATATTTGGTTTTAATACTATTACTCCACCTATTTTTACTAAATTATCTTTTAGCTCATAAGCATCAAAATTAATGTACTCAATATTTGAATTTGAAATAAATCTTGCTGATATGTTGTTGTAATCATCTATTTTTCTTTCTATTACGTGTGATAAGTTTTCAAGCTTTCCTCCATAACTATGTTCTTTAGAAAGGACTTTATCAATTAATTTTTCATTGTAAGTAGCTCCTATCAGGTTAAATAATTTATTTAAACTTTGTGCTTTATTTACAATATCTTCGTAGGAAATCCAAAAACAATTATTTTTGTTTTCTGTCCATTTTTTTGCTTGTTCTTCAAATAGTTTTATTTGATTAACTACTTCTTCTGGTTTATGATTTTTCCAGAAACCACTATTAATTACTTTACTAATATCTCTAGTTAAAAAAATAAAAAAAGGATTGGGCATAAGTTTTGATAAAAAATCAAGGTAAGGAATTAATTTATAGTTTTCTGTGCCACCTAAATTATATGGTAGATACCTAATTTCTTTAAATCCCCAACATTCAATATTATTTTTTATATCACCAACTAATTGATTTTTTAATAAAATTTGTGCATCTCTAAAAAAAAGTTTCTCATCTAATTCATCAGCACCATAGAATGGGTCTGTTGGGTCAGTTGGTCTTTTACCGTGTTGTTCTTTTGTAATTTTTAAAGAAGTATAAGTAGAAAATAAATTGAAGCAAATGTTCATATTTTCGCCTCTAATTAATACACCTGGAATAGTGTTTAGTATTCCCATTAATAAAGTAGAACCAGTTCTGCCATATGTTAAAATTAATATACTTTTATATTTCATTAAGTTTTACTCCAGATAGTATTTAGGTATTTTGAGTTTATATTTAAATTCTTTTGCATACCTCAAAATTTCCTAATTTTAAAAGTTCCTCTTCAAAATTCCTTATATTTGGAAATTTATCATATAAATGTCTTGTTTTTTGATTTCCTTTTTTTCTCATTTCCTTTATATGATTTTCTATTTCTTTTTTTTCTAAAGATATAGATAAAAATTCAAGTATTTCTTTTATTTTTTTTACTGTATCTTGTAATTCTATTTCATACAACTCTTCAAATGTTATACATTTAACATTTTTTTTATTATTTAAATTTTGAATATATTCAAATGTATATTTTAAAATTTCTCTATCTTTTTTTTCACGATTAATTAAGTTATTAATTGGTATAGGTTCTTTAATAATATTTTCTGTAATTTTTTCCTTTGATTTATTTTTAAGATTTGGTCCCCATATTCCAGTTTGCTTTGCAAAGTGTAGCGAAAGCAGACGATATTTTGAGTTTTTCCTATACAAAAATAAATGTTTATATCCCAGTTCTGTACTAACTTCAGCAAGAGATTCAGAAATTCCTTTTGGAACCGTTTCAACACAGTGTTTTATTACTTGAGGTGTTTTTAATATTTTTTTTATTTCTTCTTTTGCTGTATTGGTATTTTTACTTTCTAAAAAATTCTTTGTTACATATCCATAAAGCCTATCTCTATTAAAAGGTTCATGTTCTGTTGCCTTTAAATTACTTAATTTGGTAATCCATTGTGTGAAGTTTGTTCCTCCAGTTCTTCTTAAAGTCCATATTATAAACATATATCACCTCATTTAAGTTGTTTCATTTTCATCAATTATACTTTTACTGTTTATATACCGAGTAGAGTAATCTTTGTTATATAACATGTCTGAAATTTCAGATAAAGCAACAGCATATCGTTTATATTCAATTGCATTATTAAAATGTTGTTTTCTTTTTACCTCTTCTATGACTTTTTTCTTTAATTCTTTATTATATTTATAATGTAGTAAGTATGCTCTATTTTCTAATATTTTTTCAACTCCTGAAATAAAATGTATTCCCTCCGAAACTCTAATCCATGGTGAGTATTTAAAAAGAGGAAATTTAATTGCAGTAAAATCAGATAGAGTTTTATATTTTATGATTCTATGTCTGAAATGACTCAATGTAGGAATATCACAATTTGAATAATGTCCTTTTCCTAAAATATATGGTATAAAAGTTGGTGTATCAAAATACATTTCATATTCCCAAGGTTTATGTTTTGAAAAATCAATAAAATCTAAATTATCGCATGAATAAATATCGACTAAATCCGCCCGTACACTATCATAACTATTTTTCTCCAAGAAATTAATGAATTCATAAATACTCTTTTCCTCGCAATCAGGAAAAATAAGATATTCATCTGCATCAACGAGAAGCACCCATTTATTCATACTGAAATTGGACATCAAAGCCTGTTGCCAGACTACACCATAATGTGAGTTACTATATTTCCCATCTGTAGAAAAAAGGACTACATCAGGTTGTTCTAACAATAATTCTCTTGTACCATCATCAGATAAATTATCTACAATTAGAAAACATTTAACACCTAAATTTCTATAATATTCTAAAAAGTGTGGAATTATTATTTTTTCATTTCGTACCGTAGCTATTAGGTGGATTTCTTCTTTAATTAATTGTTGTAACTTTTCAGAATTTGTTAATAATTCTAATTGGTTTATATAAATATCTGAAATATCATATATTGTTGAAAATATTTTCTTAGGTAAAAGATATTCTTTATTTTTTAAATTGTGAATAAAATACATATCTTTGTCAGTATCTAAATGAACCATAGAGATAGGGGTTATTTTTGTCGGATAAAATGTATTCTCATATAAACCTACTGGTTTAGCTGCATCATGCGTTTTTCTTCTCTGATAGGTTATATATTCTTCATTACTTGGCGATATTCCTGATAATCTTAGTAAATCACCTATTAATTTATCTTCCATTATAGATACACTAACTAAAAGTTGTCCTTCTTTAGTTTTTAATGACTTAAGTAGCTTATATATTGCATATCTTGAAAGTGAATATCCGCCACCACCATCTGCATATTTAGAAGGTTCTGGTGATTTATCTATACTATTTTTATAAAATTCTGATTTAGATTTTTTCATATGCCATAATCTATTTGTTGTACCTAAATCTCTTTCTATAATTCTTCCATAGTAATGATGTTTTTTGTATGTAGGTTTTGAAAAAAATTCTTTTACGTTGAAATAACAATCATCGTCTATTTTATAAACATATTGAAATTGAGTATTATAATATATCCATTCATAGAGTTTTAAACTCTTTTGAGGAAGATACTCATAATCATCAGAAACGTTTAAATAAAGAACATCATCTCTAACATTGTCATCTCCTCCACCAACTACTATTAAATATGGTATATTTAGCTCTTCCAAATCTTTCAACCATGTTTCTCTAATAGTTTTTATTCGTGTATTTAAGTTTTTTTGACAGGAATAAATAACAACTAATGTATCTGAAAAAGGATTTTTAAAATTTAGTTTTAAATTTGCTTTTTTTAACGATTCCAATATTTCTGTTAGTTCCTCATTATTTTTTAACGAATCTAAGATTTCATTAACTAAGAATTTAATAAATTCATTATTAAAATTATTTTTAAATAGATACAAGTATTGTAAAGTAGTTATTATAGTAGAAGGAATGGATTTATCTGTTTTCTTATTTTTTAATACATATTGTGAAATTTTTTCTAAAGTTTTTAAAAGAATATTTTCATTTTTATCCTTCATGCTAAGAAAAAATAAGAATGGTAAACCAACCCATTTAGTTTTTTCTTGAGAAAGGAAAAATGCAAGATTATATGCTGAATTATAATCTTTATTCTTTATATCTGAAAGAAGTTTTCTTTCGGAATGGAAGTAGTTACTTAATGGAAATTTACTAAGATAACGTATTGTATCATATGAATTATTTATTTTTTGGGAATCTAAAAAATTAAATAAAGATTTTTCCTCAATTAAAGGATGTGTTAAAAATCTAATTATTTCAGAGTCTTTATTGATTAATATATCTATAAGATTTTTTAATATTTTTTTATTCTCTGGATTATTTCTTAATTCCCAGAAAATATTTTCTCTTATAAAGGTTTTAACATCATAATTTTCTTTCAAAAGAAAATAGCTATAAGATTTAACAATTTCATTATAATCTTCTGGAAATATTTTTTTAGTGAAAACATCATAAATTTTTATGTATTGATTATATGCTTCTTGTAAATCTGGGTTTTCAGTTAATAAATCATTACCAACAAATTTCCAGAAATTTTTATTTAATCCATAGTTTCTAACTATAAATGATATATAATCTTTTTGAACATAATCTGGTGTAAATTTTATAGTATCAAGTAAATTTACAGCTGATTGTATTATATTTTTGTCATATAATCTTGAAAACCATTTATCATGAAAAGAATCTATAAAATTTATAAATGCATAATAAAATTTATCTATTAGCTCAGAATCAAATTTTAATATATTTTTTCTAAACTGATTCACTGTAAAATATATGCATTCGGTAGCTACCCACCCTTCATTTGGATTTATCTTCCATAGAAGTTCCTCAATTGCTTTAAAGTCTTTTTTTAAGGATAATAAAGATAATAAAACTGTCTTATTATAAGTATCTTTTCTATTCTTAATAGAGCTAATAAGTTTGTCTAAATCAAAAAATTCTTCTACTCTTTTTATCATACCTATAGAACATAAGAATGGGATTATAGAAGCAAGTATTGTAACTTTCATTTCATCATTTGAAACTGCGAAAATTTTATCTATATTTTTTTTCAAAATAAAATTTATCTTTTCATGTGTAAACTGATTAAGTTTCTTTAATTCATATAACTCAAAGTTTAAATTCTTTAAAAAAAAGTATAAAAGATTTTCTTCTTTCCCAAATACAACATCATTAGCTATTAAATCAGTAAGGTTTTCTATCCCTATTTTTTCTTTAACAAAGTCCCATAAATCAAATTTTTCTATTATTTGAAATAATTTTTCTTTTGTTTCATCTTTTAATTCATCTAACAGTTTGGAATATTTAATGTGTTCCAGAGCTAATAAAATTTTATACTGCCATTCAAAATCATTTAAATCAGAATCATTTATGATATTTTCAATCCACTTGATTATATTTTCTTTTGTTATTTCAAATTTTGCTAATTCTGTATTATTTGTAACTATTTCTAATTTAATTTTATCTTCATTTTCTTTTAAGTAGTTCCATACATATCCAGGAATTCCAAACTCAAATCCAGAAGTAAAAAAGTTGGAAAATTTTTTCTGGAATTCTTGTTCTACATCTTTTCTGTCAAAGAAAATTGCACGTAAAGGTACTATATGGTCATTTACTTTTAGGGATAAATCTGGTTTTTTTTCTTTTTCATTGTAATTTAAAATAGAAATCCATCCAGAGACTATAAAATCTTTTATTAAATCAATAGTTAAAATAATATTACTTAGTTTTTCTTTTAAAGGGGTTCCGATAACCATTCCTGATTTTTTTGAATGTATACTGATTTCATGTTCTTTTTCATCTAAATATTTTTCTGGAATTTTAATTTCAAAAGCATGTTTTCCATCCCCGATTCCTGCCTCTTCTAAATCTTTTCTGTATTTATCAGCGATACCTTCAGCAATATTTTTACCATCAATATAAACATTAATCTCTACTTTTTCATCTGGACTTTCTGGATTGTAAACCCATCCATAAATGTAATAGCCTTCTATAGCATCTATATTTCCTTTTATATGTTCTACTATTCCAGTTTGATTAAGTATTTCTCCTATTTTATCTCTTTTCAACAAATTTTCACCATTTAGTTTTGTATTTTTATAAAAGACTTCTACTTTCCATTCTTTTTGATTGCGAATATTTTCTGGAATATTTAGTTCTTTCCAGTTTATTATAAAACCAGACTTTATATTATTTCCATTCGTAAATTTTTGGGAAATATCTTCTCTAAATATAAAAGGTTTAAATTTTCTGATTTCAACTCCATTTATTTTTATTAATAGTTCATTATCTTCTATATTATTCAAATTTATAAACCAGCCTGATAAACCTTCTTCGTTAATTTTTTCAATATAACCGTTTATTTCTATATTTTTGTTATTTTCAATATTCTTTGGAACAGCAGACATTTTTTTACCTCTTTTTTGATTTTCTTTATATTCAAAATTTGTTTGCCTGATATGTTTCATTTCCTTTTCAATTTATGCTTTCATCTTTTAATTTCCACCTCTAAAATCTTTTTATAATAGTTCTAATTTATTTCAATTTATTTAAAATCGTTTCGGTTTTTTTCTTAAAAAAAATTAAATATGGCTGTGGTTTTTAATCAAATTTTAAAACATGTCGAATATGGTAAAATCAATAAAAACAAATCTGAAGGTATAAAAATGATTTTAAGTTCAAAAAAGAAAATATTTGTTACTTTATGTGGAGTTGCTGTTATTTCATCTATTACAGGTTGTGCAAATTTTATTCCTCAAAGTGGACCATCAACAAAAGCAGTTAAATCTGCCACTGATTCAATGGTAATTTTGAAACTAACTCCACAAATAGTCTTAAAAATGAATGAAAAAGACGAATTAAACTCTTTTAAAAAAGAAATAGATAAATTTTTATCAAAACCATATTCTCCCCGAATAGGAAAAGGTGATATTATTGAAGTACAGATTTATGAAGCACCTCCACCTGTATTATTTTCTATTTCTTCTTACGGCAGTGTATCAAAAGGTGTTTCTTCTATAAATTTACCTTCCCAGTTTGTAGATGATAAAGGATATATATCTGTTCCATTTGCAGGGAGAATTTTTGTACTTGGAAAAAGACCTGAAGAAGTAGCCTTAGAAATACAGGAAAAACTATCAAAAATAGCAAATAATCCACAGGTTATAGTAAAAGTTCCTTCCTTTATCTCTTCAACAGTAACAGTATTTGGGCATGTAAAAGAAAGTAAAAAAGTAACTTTAGGGTATACAACTTTAACTTTACTTGATGTACTTTCAAGCGTAGGAGGAATAACATCACCTATTGATAAAACTCTAATTAGAATAACAAGAAAAGATGAAGAGATAACTATTCCAGCAGAAGACATAATTACTGACCCATCATTAAATATAAATTTAGAACCGGGAGATGTAATAACTGTTATATTTCAAGATAAATCAGCAACTTTTCTTGGAGCTACTGGAAAAAATGTAGAGTTAGAGTTTGAGGCAAAGGGCATATCTCTATCTCAGGCTTTAGGAAGAGTTGGTGGATTAAAAGATGAGATTTCCCATGCAAAAGGACTTTTTGTATTTAGATTTGAAAAAAAGGAAATTCTTGATGATTTAAATATTAAATACAGTGGTTATACTAAAGACAATAAAGTTCCTGTCGTGTATAACATAGATATGTCAAATCCAAATTCTATTTTTGTTCTTAGAGATTTCAAATTAAAAGATAAAGATATCGTTTATGTATCTAATGCCCCTTCTGTTCAGTTAAGCAAGTTTCTCAGTATGGTTAGAGATATAATTCAACCTGTATTTATGATAAAGGTATTAAGTAGATAAATAAAAAAAACCTCTCCAAATGGAGAGGTTAAAGTAAGAAAAGTATTCTTTTTTATTGGTTATGAAGATCTAAAGCATCTGGTTCTAATCTTAAATCATCAGTTCTCCAACCTGATTGGTAAACAGGGAGAGTTCTGATTCCTCTTACAGTGTTTTGTAATACAGTAGCTTCAATGTCTCTTTCAGGAGCACCAACTGTGAAGAGAACTGAGAATATTCCATTGATATCTACAGAAGGACATTCAGCTTTAGCTTTGTTTAATATGTCTGAACCAAATATTCTGATTCTACCCTGGTCAGTGAATGTACCAACTAAGATGTTATCACACCATTCTTCGTCAGAATCCCAAACTTTAGCTCTAACTTCTATTACTTTGTGGTCAGTAGGGATTTCAGAAGCAGGAACTTGAGTTATTTTAGCAGGGTTGTTATGAGTTATGTCAATGTAAGTATTCCATTTGTTCATCATAGGAGCCCAGAGAGTAGTACCGTTAGGTTCCCATTTTTTGAAGAAACCTTCAGGTAAGTCATTAGAGCTTAAGTTATGAGTATTACCCATTACAGTTAAAGACTCGTCTAAGTCCCATCTTACAAATCTTAATCTGTTAACACCATCAACGCCCATGTAAACGTCATCTTTCCATACAGTACCGTGTGGAATATCAGAATCAGTGAAAGTTACATCTAATGTACAAGGTGAACCTGCAACATCTCCATCTCCTGGAGTAAATTCAAAGTTAGGTCCATCAGTTGTGTCATTTCCGTCACCATCTAAGTACATTCTATCATTGTCAAAGTCTAAAGCTGTGTAAGCAGCTGCACCGTCATTATTACAAGCATATCCATCGTTAGTATAAAGGTCAATATGGAAATCTGCTGGATGATCATCTAAATGAATGTAATCTTCTACAGTTTCATCTGGGTCGTTTTCTATGTTAATCATACCATCAGCAGCATCTAATTCTACATCGTCAGTTGATCCGATAATATCGTTGAAAGGATCGGCAACAAAGTATCTTCCGTTTGAAGGAGAGTATTCATTAATTAACTGTAAAGTTGGGTGTATGCTTAGTGCAAATTGACATTCAAAATCAATGAAGCATGTAGTTGCAGCATCTAAGTTTGGAATGTGTTGTGGAACACCAGCAACTTCTGCATATCCTTCAACATTCATACAGACTTTATCGTTTACAGTTGGTGTATTAATGTTAATTACTGGATTGTACATTGGGTCAAAATCTTTATTGATTCCAACTGTTGAAGCATCTGAATCATCATCGTAATCTTCTATTTGTGGGTCAGTACCCCATTCACATGCTAAGTAAAGTACAGCATTGTTTGGTAAAACCTGCCCGTTCTGGTTGATAATCAAGTCAAATTGAGATGCACCACCAACAGGAGCTGGAGTATAAGCAGCAACTAATAAATCATTAGTATCTCCGTCATTGTTTACGTCAAATTCTCCTGCTGTACCTGGATCTGGATTTCCGTCTCCATCAGCATCAATAGCATTATCTTCATCAATTAACAACTTACAATTTCCAGTATTTGGATCTAAATTTCCATTTTGGATGTAGAATCTAAGTAAGTTAGCTGTTGATAAAGAACCTGCTCTTGAGATGTACATAAAAGTAGCACCTGTTGGGTTTCCAAGAGGGCTATTTACACTTGGATCAAGGTCGTAAGGAACACCTTGAACTTCTTCAAATGCTTCACATGCAATAGTTATTGGGTCCGTATCCTTGATATTATCTGGATACTGATCAAAATGAAGTTCACCAGCACTTGCTGAAGCTATAACAGCAGAGCCAGCTACGGCCATCGTTGAGAACAATGCAGTTCTCAAAAGTTTGTTTGTAGTTTTCATGACTACAACCTCCTTTTAAAGTAG
>JALSSE010000211.1 GCA_026984415.1 Hydrogenothermaceae bacterium
CTTGTTGCAGTACTTCAGGAATGGGGTATAAATGTAAGTGCTCTCATTGCTTCTATGGGACTTGGTGGCTTAGCTCTTGCGTTAGCTGCAAAAGATACAGCAGCTAATTTATTTGGTGGATTATCTATCCTTGCAGATAAAACTTTTAAAATAGGAGACTGGGTAAAAGTAAACGATAGTATAGAAGGAATTGTAGAAGACATTGGTCTTAGAACTACCAAAATAAGAACTTTTGAAAAATCTATTCTTACAGTACCAAATCAACTTATAGCAAACTCTGCTGTGGAAAATTTTTCTCGTAGAGACATAAGAAGAATAAAATTAGTAGTTGGACTGGTATACAGTACACCAAGAGCAACTTTAGAAAAGATAGTCAATGAAATAAGACAGATGTTAGAAAACCATCCAAGAATAACAAAAAATCAGATAATAATCGTTAATTTTGATGAATTTGGAGACAGCTCTTTAAACATATTTATCTACTGCTATGCAGATACTTCTAACTGGAAAGAATGGTTATCTATTAAAGAAGACGTTATGCTAAAGATTATGGAGATTGTAGAAAAGAATGGCTCTTCTTTTGCATTTCCTAGCCGTTCAATATATGTAGAACAACTTCCAGAAGATTTTAAAATAAACCAAAAGGAGTAGGCTATGAAAAAATCAGTATTCATTTACATGAGTATCTTCGCACTTGCAGGAACATCTTTGGGAGCTGCATATAAAATACCAGAGCAATCAACCCGCTCTACAGCATTATCAGGAGCCTATGTAGCAGGTGCAAACTCTGCAGATGCTTCATATTTTAATCCAGCTAATATGAGCTGGTTAAATACTACCCTTAACATAGAAGTAGGTCTTAAATATATATTCCTTCCTCCTGTTAAATTTAAGGGACTGGCTTTAGACCCTATTCCTCCACATGACCCTATTCTCTCCCAGGCTCAGACTAAAACAGAAGAATTTTATATTCCTTATTTTCATTATGTAAGTCCTGAAGTTGGTAGATTTAGATTTGGGCTTTCCTTAACTACACCTGCAGGTCTTTCAAAGAAATGGCAAACATTTCCTCAAAAATTTACAGCTGAAGAATTTACATTAAAAGTAGCAGAACTAAATCCTACAGTAGCTATGAAATTAACTTCAAAACTATCAATAGGAGCAGGTGTAAGATTTATCTACTCAAAAGGAATAGCAAAGTACCAATATCCAACAGCATATAAAGTCTATATGGAAGGAGATACTTTTGAATATGGATATAACTTTGCAATTTCTTATAAACCTGATAAAGATTTTACTTTAGCTGCAACATACAGGTCTAAAGTAAATTTAGATATAGAAGGTGATGCAGAAGGACATCTAAGAGGAACACCTTTTATGGTTACAGGGAAGGTTCAAATCCCGATACCATCAACATTAGACCTTGGAATTGCTTATGTATACAAGAAAAAAACAAGATTTGAGTTTGTTTTTGAAAAAACATTCTGGTCTGCTTACAATAAATTAGACTTTGATTTTGACAACAATATATTAGAAAATGCTCTTGGTCAACCAAGAAAAAGAGATTGGGAAGATACAAACACACTTAGATTTGGTATTACCCATTCTTTAAGTGATAAACTTGATGTTATGTTTGGATATGCCATAGATGAAAGTCCTATTCCAGAGCTAACTCTTGGATTTGAATTGCCAGATTCTTTTGGAAAGATATACTCTTTTGGTTTACTTGTTCATCCAAACAACAATCTTGAGCTTGGATTTGCATTTTTATATGTAAAAAAAGATGACAGATATATTGATTATATTAATCTAAATGGCATCAAGGGAAAATTTTCAAACTTGAAAGCCAAACTACTTAATATATCTTTAGGATACAAATTTTAAGTAATAAATAAAAAGGAGGATAAATGGAATTTAATATAGATTTAGGCAGGATAGTAATTATGATACCTGCCCTTTTGTTTGCAGTTATTATTCATGAACTTGCACATGGAGTTATAGCATATAAGTTAGGAGACCCTACTCCAAAGCTTGCTGGAAGACTAACCTTTAATCCTATTCCCCATATAGACCCTATAGGTTCTTTACTTGTGCCGGGACTTCTTATGCTGTTTAATGCTCCAATTTTATTTGGTTGGGCAAAACCTGTACCTATAAATCCATTTAATTTTAAAAAGCTTGGATATAGGAAAGGTATGGCTTTTACAGCTTCTGCTGGTCCAATGTCAAACCTGTTGTCTGCAGCAGTATTTGGGATTGTTTTCCAGATGTTAGGAAATCAAAGTACCATAATGAGCCTTGCATCAACATTTGGAACAGAGTTTGTAAAAACTGTTATTTTTCCACTACTTTTATTTTTAAAGTTTGCAGTATCTATAAATGTAGTTCTCGCTATATTTAATATCTTGCCAATTCCACCTTTAGATGGTGGAAGGGTGTTAATGAGTATAGTTCCACCACACATTGAACAGAAGTTAGAACCTTTAGAACAGTATGGGTTTTTTATTGTGATACTGCTTTTAGTAATAGGTGTATTAAACTATATCATTCTTCCGCCTTATATGTTTTTTGTTTCTTTGTTCCTTGGAAGTTGAAAGAGAAATATTTTATTCATATAATATTAGTCTATCATGGAGGGTGTAGCTCAGTCGGCAGAGCACAAGGTTGTGGCCCTTGGGGTCGCGGGTTCAAGTCCCGTCACCCTCCCTTTAAAATTAGCACATTAGTTTCTTTAGCAAAACAGTAGCATAACTTCCTGGTGAAAGTATAAAAGAAAGCTTAATAGCGTTTTCCTCTTTTTGCAAAATTTTAAGTTTTTCTGGAAAAGAAAATGCTGGACGTTCAAAATCTGTAAATAGTTTTATTCCAATTCTCTCAGCTTTTAGAATTTCCTGTGTTATTCCTTCACTTTCTAAAACTTCTTTTATTATCATTTTTATCTTTGAGTCTTTAGGTGGATATTCTGTCCCAAGAGCTGGTATTTTTAAGTTTCTTATCTGGTTAAAAATATAATCATCTATATGCTTTATAAAAGCAAGTTCCCACTTTAAAAAAGGAGTTCTACAATATCTGAAGTATCTTATTACAAAAGTGTAAAGATACATGTTCCACAGATAGCTTTGATAAGCAAAAGCAAACATTAATCTTATATTCTTAGGAAGTACCATAAAAGCTTTTTTAAAAGAAAGTCCTCTTTTTAAAGCTTTAATCATATCAATTTCAGCTTTTGACATAGGAGGTATATGCTTTAAAAACTCATTCCATTTTCCCCATGACTTTCGCATAAGTTTTTTTCTTCTTTTATCTTTAATAGATAGCAAATACTCTTTCATAGCTTCTTCATAATCGTTTTTTAAAAGATGTTTGACTACAAATTCCTGTGCATTTATTACAGAACCAAACCTTTGCTCTCCAAAGTAATTTTCAAAACCATACTTTTGTATAAAAGGTATTTTTTCTTCTATTTTTTCTATCTTTTTTGGAGTTATATCTCTTATAACAATTTCAAAATAGTTTCCTTCAAAGTCTCCAAGTTCTATACCTTCCTCACCAAATCCTAAAAACTCAACTGAAAAATTTTCATCTTTATAGTTCCTTAATTTTTCTAAAGCTGTTTTATCTATATCTTTTATTGATATATACTGCTTTGTTATAGCTTCTTTATCTTTGAGTCCTGCAAAACCTATATTCTTTAGAGGAATTCTAAATGTCCTTGAGATTTTTCGTAAAACATCTATAGTGTTTTCACCTCTTTTGGTAAGCAGAAAGTAAGCATAATCTCCTTTGTCTTTTATGGATAAAGCTTTTATTTCTTTTACAAAAAAGTCTTCTGGTTTTGTTTTTATTTTCATAACTTTCTAACCAAAAGTCCTTTTAAATACAAAGAATTTGGAATATTTAAAATATATGGATGGTCTATATCCTGATACATATGTTCTATTACTTCAAGTTGAAAACCTGTATCTTTTGAAACATCTAAAGATATATTTTTTAGGTCATCTAAAGTTATATGATGAGAACAGGAAAAAACTGCTAATAATCCATCCTTTTTTAAAAGTTTTAAACCATTAATCATTAGATATTTAAATCCTCTTACTGCCCCCTGTTTTTCATATTTTGTTTTTGCAAATGCAGGAGGGTCTATAATAACAAGGTCATAAAATTCTCTTTTTTCTAAAAGCTCTTTTTTTACAAATTTAAATACATCTTCCTTAACAATTTCAAAATTCTTCACCAGATTTAACTCTATATTCTCTTTTAAATGAGAAATAACCTTTTGTGAAATATCTACAAATTTTACAAATTCAGCTCCTTTTTTGTAGGCAAGGATTCCAAAACCACCTATATTTGAAAACAAATCAAGAACCTTAAAACCTTTTTCAACATATTCAGATACAATTTTTCTATTTTTTCTCTGGTCTAAAAAAGCTCCTGTCTTTTGTCCTTCTTTTAAATAAACATAAAATTTTAGATTTTCCTCTTTTACCAGTATTTTATCTGGAACATCTCCATATAAAACTTTATTTTCTGTATAAAGACCTTCTTTATCTCTTACTTTAGGGTCTGATTTATCATATATTCCAAATGGTCTTATTATCTCTATTAAACTTTCTAATATCTCTTTTCTAAAAACTTCCATTCCAGCTGTGTTTATCTGTACTGCCAAATAATTATCATAAAAATCAACTATTAGCCCCGGTAGTCCATCTGCCTCAGAATGAACTATTCTATAGGCATTTGAATTCTTTATATACTTTTTTCTTTTAATATAGGCTTTATATATTCTTTCTTTAAAAAACCTTTTATCAATATTCCTTTTTTCAAAGGACAAAATTCTTATTGTTATATTGCTTTTTGGATTTGCATATCCAACTGCTAGAAATTTACCATCAGATGAGTAAATCTCTACAAGTTCTCCAGGAATAATACTCTTTGGTAGGAATTTAATTTCTTTTTTATAAATCCACGGATTAAAATATCTTATCTTTTTTTCTGCTTCTTTTTTTACTTTGACTACTTTCAACTTTCCCCTCTACATTTTTCTTATATCCAAAAATGAACCTGATTCATATTCTAGAAGTTTTGGGAAAATATCATATAAAACCTTCGCAGCCTCTTCAGGTGTTCTTTTTGGAGATTGTTTTAATCTTTTAACAGATGGAAATTTATCTTCATCCACATTATTGAGAATATAATTAAGCATTGGCGTAAGAACAAGACCAGGTGCAAGAGCGGTAAGGTGTGTATTTTCCATTTCTCTAGAGTAAAGTTTTATAAGACAGTTTAATGCTGCTTTAGATATAGAATATCCACTCCATCCTCTATTACAGTTAACTGCAGCACCAGAGGATATAGCTACAACCTGTTTAACATTAATTTTTTCCTCAATAAAAACATCCAAAATAAGTTTATTAGCCCATACATTAACATCCATAACCTGATTTAATTCTTTTAAAGACGTATCATGCATATCTTTTATCTCTCCTAAAATACCAGCATTTAATATAGCGATTTTTAATTCTTTAGCTTTTTTTAAAGCTTCCTTTGTACAACACTTTACACTTTCTAAATTTGATAAATCACATTTAATAAACACAAGATTTGGATTTTTTGACAATTCTTCCGGCAAATGTCTGCTTAACGCAAAAATTTTATATCCTTTATCCAAATACAGCTTAGCAAGTGCAAGTCCTAATCCAGAACCTATACCGGTTATAAAAACATTCTTAGTCAAGGCTTACTCCTGTTTGCTTTAAAAAGATATTTATTGTGAATACTATTATAATTAAATTGTAAAAAAACAAAAGGGTTTATATGGATTATATAAACTATATACACAAAATATTAGATAAACACTTTAACTTAGAATTTTTTAAATACCTGTGCAGTACACAAAAAGCAATATCCGTCTCTATAAACTATAAGGTAAATTCACAAATACATACATTCAAAGGATATAGAATACAACATAATAACGACCTTGGTATATTTAAAGGCGGTTTTAGATTAAACCCTGATGTGTCATATAAAACCATATATCAACTTGCATTTCTTATGACTATAAAAAATTCTTTATGGGATTTACCATTTGGTGGAGCAAAAGGTGGAATTAACATAAATCCAAAAAAGTTCTCCAGCAAAGATATAGAAAACATAGTAAGAACTTATATAAGGAAAATTTTCAAAGATTTAGGAGAAAACTGGGATGTTATGGCTCCAGATGTAGGAACAAACAATCAAATAATGGAAATTGTATTTGATGAATACTCTAAATTAACAAACCAAAAAGCTTATTCAATAACCACAGGAAAACCAGAAAAATTGTTAGGTATTCCTTTTAGAGAAAAAGCCACAGGCTATGGTGTAGCATACATAACATACAAAGTTATACAGGTTATGGGAATTAAAGCTCCAAAGATTGGTATATTCGGCTTTGGAAACGTTGGAAGATTTACAGCCTTAAAGCTAAAAGAGTTAGGATTAGACATAAATGGAGTATGCGATTCAAAAGGTGGAGTAATATCAGATAAAGCTCTTGATATAGAAAAACTAATTCAATTAAAACTAGAAGGAAAGTCCGTTATTGATTACCATAATTTAAAAATATATACGCCAGAAGAGTTCTTAACTAAAAGTTTTGATGTACTGATACTATCAGCAGTAGAAAACACTATAAATAATAAAAATGCAAAATATATAAAAGCTAAACTTCTTGTAGAAGGAGCTAATCTCCCTATAGACTTATCTGTAGAAGACTACCTTTTAAAAAATGGAAAAATAATTATCCCAGATATACTGGCAAATGGTGGAGGAGTATATATAAGCTACTACGAATGGATAAAAGGGAAAACTTTTAACGATTTTTCTGAAAGCTTCTTAGAAAAGAAATTAAAAGAAAAAATTTATTTAATTTACAGCAGAGTTTTTTATAACACAAGACTAAGGGAAAACTGCTATCTATACAGCATAAATAAACTATATAACATATTTAAATCAAAATTTAATCACTAAATTCGTACAAAATATTGATACTGCTTAGTTGGAATTACAAACTTATAATCGTTCATCAAAATTTTCGCAGGTACATATATGGAAACTATATACGAATCCTTAAGGAAAAAAGGTATTTCAAGAAGAGATTTTCTTAAACTATCAGCTGTAATAACTGCCTCTCTTGGACTTTCTCCAGAAATGTTTTCTGATGTAGTTTACGCTCTTGAAACAAAGCCCAAACCTGTCGTTATATGGCTTGAGTTCCAAGATTGTGCAGGATGTTCTGAATCTTTTATAAGAAGTACAAGCATTTTTCCTTCAGAAGTTTTACTTGACCTTATTTCCTTAGAATATCATGAAACACTAATGGCTCCAGCAGGTGAGTATGCTGAACAATCTAAATTAGAAGCTATAAATAAATACAAAGGTAAATACATTCTTGTAGTAGAAGGAGCTATAACACCAACAGATGGTGGTATATACTGTACTGTTGCAGGAAAATCCAATTATGAACTTTTAAAAGAAGCTGCAGAGTACGCAGCAGCAATTATAGCAGTAGGAAGTTGTGCCTGTTGGAGCGGTATACCCGGAGCCCAGCCAAATCCTACAGGAGCTATTCCAGTATATAAGGCACTAAAAGAAAAAACTGTCATAAATGTTCCTGGATGTCCACCAATAGGAGATGTTATAGTTGGGGTTATAGCAAATTACTTGATTTTAGGTAAAATTCCAGAACTTGACGAACTTGGCAGACCTAAAGTCTTTTATGGTCAGACAATACACGATAGATGCTATAGAAGACCGTTTTATAACTCTGGAAAGTTTGCTAAATCTTTTGACGATGAAACAGCAAAAGAAGGTATGTGCTTATATAAACTTGGTTGTAAAGGTCCAGTAACAAGAAACGCTTGTTCTACAATAAGATGGAACGGAGGAATTAGTTTTCCTATACAATCAGGTCATCCATGCTTTGGATGTGCAGAACCAGACTTCTGGGATAGAGGACATATATATACTCCTTTATCAGTAGTATCTACAGGTATATCAAGTAAAGAAATAATAACAGCTGCAACTATAGGAGCAGCAGCAGGTGTAGCAGTAAAATGGCTTGGAAAAATTGGTAAAGGAGAAAAAAATGATTGATATTGAATTTCTCGACTTTGTAAGAGGTCCATTACTAAAACTAGCAATACTAGTTTTCTTCTTTGGTATTTTTTACAGAATAATAAGAATCCTTGTAAAAGGTATTCCTCCTGACAGAGCAAAACCACGAGGAAATGTTCCTTTAAACGTTATAAAAATGCCCTTTACAAAACCAGTATATGAATGGCAATTTCCTGATGTATTCTCAAGAAAAGCAATAATTTATATAGCTGGTTTCATATTCCATATAGGGTTTTTAGGTATAACATTTTTAATTCCACAACATGCATTTTTGTGGAAGGAAATTATAGGAATTGAGCCTATTTATTTTTCAGGATTATTTGCTCATATACTGGCATATGCCACCGTACTATCGTTAGTAATTTTATGGATTACAAGAATATTTGACCCTGTTTTAAGATTACTTACTGGATTAGATGAGCATTTAGCAAACTTTTTAATTTTAGCCACTGCAACTACTGGAATTTTAGCTACTCAGTGGGTAGGAGGAGGGACATATATAAGTATGCTTTCTATGCATATACTATTTGCTGATATTCTTATTATATACATTCCATTTAGCAGACTTGCTCACTTCATAGATTACTTCTTTGCTACAGCATTCTATGGAAGAGATGTAGGAAGAAAGGGAGTTTCAATGTAAAATCTGGAGGTTCAAAGAAATGACAATAAAAGTAGAATACACAAAAGAACCTACAAAAGAAGACATACAAAAATTCTATGATTTTTGTAAAGAAGCTGTAAATAATGCAGAAATTTCATCATATTTAGAAGCATGTGTTAGATGCGGGCTTTGTTTTGAAGCCTGTCATTTTGCTGTGAGTGAAAATATATCAGGCAAAATGAGACCTGAACTAGTTCCTGCATATAAAGCAGACTTACTTAGAGAAATATACAAAGAAAACTACACAATATTAGGCAGAATAAAAAAAGCATTAGGACTTGGAGTAAAGTTAACACCAGAAAAACTAAAAGAACAAAAGTTTTTAGTATACGATACATGTACCAACTGTGATAGATGTGCAAGAGTTTGCCCAATGGGAATAGAAACTCCAAAACTCACATCTATAGTAAGAGGAGCATTATCTGTTGCAAGGCAAGCACCAGAAGACATTGTAAATGCAGCAAATGCAGCATTAGAGACAGGTAGCCCATTTGGCATAGATAAAGATACATATATTAATATGCTTCAAGACATATCTAAAAAATTTAATGTAGAAATTCCATTAGATAAAGAAAATTCAGATTATTTATATATAACAACCAGCTTAGACCTTACCCAGTCTCCAAACTCAATAGCTGCAGCAGCAAAAATACTAAACAAAGCAAAAATTAACTGGACTATGTCTACTATAGCAAGAGAAGGAAGTAACATGGGAGTTTTTCTCGGGAGAAAAGATATTCAAAAAGAATTAGGAAAAAGGATATTAGATGGAGCAAGAAAATTAGGAGCTAAATATTTAATATATGCAGAGTGCGGACATGGTTATAACTTCTTAAGATATACAGCTCCAAACTTATTTGAAGATTGGGATTTAGAAGTAATCTTAATTGATGAGCTAGTATATAAGCTGATAAAAGAAGGAAAACTTAAAATAAATAAAAAGCCCTTAAAACAAACTTCAACAATTCATTATTCCTGTCAAATAGGAAGAAGAGGAGGGTTAACAAAGATACCAAGGGAACTAACAAAAATGATTTCACAAGACTATGTAGACAGTGTAGATAAAGCAGAAAAAAACTTATGCTGTGGTGGTGGAGGGGGTGTTGTTATAAACGAATCAGCACAAGAACATATGAAAAAAGCATTTCTGCTAAAAATAGAGCAATACGATAAAGTCAATGCAAAACAAATAATTACTTACTGTGCAAACTGTCAATTAGTCCTTGATATGAACTCTAAAGAATTTAACAGAAGTTACCAAATAAAAAGCCTTATAGATGCTTTAGCAGAAGCTGTGGAGGAGTAAAATGGCAAAAAGAGTAGTAGTAGACCCAATAACAAGAATTGAGGGGCATCTTAGAATAGAAGCAGAAATAAAAGACGGAAAAATCCAGAAAGCGTATTCCTGTGGAACTATGGTCAGAGGAATAGAAATAATATTAAAAGGTAGAGACCCAAGGGAAGCATGGGCATTTGCTCAAAGAATATGTGGAGTATGCACTACAGTACATGCATTTGCTTCAATAAGAGCCATTGAAGATGCATTAGAGATAAAAGTTCCTATAAATGCAAGTTTAATTAGAAAACTTATGATAGGAACTATATTTGTTCATGACCATGTAGTCCATTTTTACCACCTTCATGCTCTTGACTGGGTAAATCCGGTACAGGCTTTAAAAGCAGACCCAAAAAAAACCTCCCAATTAGCAAAAAAAATATCAAACTATCCAAAATCCACACCGAGCTATTTTAAGCATGTACAAGATAAAATAAAACAGCAGGTAGAAAGGGGACAGCTTGGAATTTTTAATAAAGGATACTGGAATCATCCAGAGTATAAATTACCACCAGAAGTTAATCTTCTGGCAATTGCCCATTATTTAGATGCTCTTGACTGGCAAACACAAATAGTCCAGATTCATACCATATTTGGTGGTAAAAATCCACACCCTAACTTCTTAGTAGGAGGAATGGCCTGTCCTATAGACCCAAATAGTGATACAGCCATAAATTCAGAAAAATTAGGAAGAGTAAAAACTCTCATAGAAAAAATGATTGATTTTGTTGACAATGTATATCTTCCTGATGTTATAGCTATTAGTTCGTTTTATAAAGACTGGTTCACAAAAGGAGAAGGTTTAGGGAACTTTCTCGCTCTTGGTGAACCTTACTATGATTCTCATAAAGAAAATAAATGGTTTATTCCACCAACATTCATAGAAAACAGGAACTTAAATACTGTACAGGATGTAGATTACTCACAAATAAAAGAGTACATTACTCATAGTTGGTATAAATATTCTGTAGGAGATGATAAACCTTTACATCCATTTGATGGTGAGACTGTACTAAATTACACTGGACCAAAACCACCTTATGAATACCTTGATGTAAATGCAAAATACAGCTGGTTGAAATCTCCACGATATAAAGATAAACCTGTTGAAGTAGGACCTCTCGCAAGAACACTGTCCCTTTACGCAAGAAATATGTATGATACAAGAGAATTAGTAGATAAATCTTTAGAAAAACTAAACCTACCAATAGAAGCTATGTTTTCTACAATGGGAAGAACATTAGCAAGGGCAATAGAAACACATACCTATGTTCATGCTATGAAAAACTGGTTTAATATGTTGGTAGAAAACATAAAAAAAGGTAATTTAAAAACATTTAATTCAGAAAAATGGGAACCTTCAACATGGCCTAAAGGAGATGTAAAAGGTTACGGACTAATGGAAGCTCCACGGGGAGCATTATCCCACTGGGTGCATATAGAAAATGAAAAAATTAAAAATTATCAGGCTGTTGTTCCTACAACATGGAATGCTTCACCAAGAGACGCCAAAGGACAGCCTTCCGCTTATGAAGCCTCCCTTGTAGGACATGACCTGTGGAATCCACATCAGCCTTTAGAGATATTAAGGACTATACACTCATTTGACCCCTGTTTAGCCTGTGCTGTCCACCTTTACGATGAAGAAAATGATGAAAAGATTGAAGTAAAGGTTTTATAAGTGGAAAAAACTTTAATTTTAGGTGTTGGAAATCCTTTAATGGCTGATGAGGGAATTGGAGTAGAAGCTGTAAAAATTTTATTAGAAAAATATAAATTTCCTGAAAATGTAGAAGTTATAGACGGGGGAACTCAAGGACTTGAGCTCCTCCAGTACTTTCAGAATGTAAAAAATCTTTTAATTATTGATGCTGTATATTTTTCAAAACGAAAATCTGGTGAAATAATCAAAATTCCTAAAGAAAAAATTAAATACTATTTGAAAACTAAAATGTCAGTCCATGACATAGGTCTTGAGGATATTATATCTGCCCTTGATTTAACTGGAACACTACCTGAAAATATTGTAATCATCGGAATGATACCTGAAAAGATACAGTTTTCTTATGGTTTATCAGATACAGTAAAAAGCAATATGGATAATCTAATAAATGAAATCCTAAACCAGTTAAAAAAGTGGAATACAGGAGAAATAAAAAATGCTAATGAATGCAGTTCCAATATTAAATGAAATTTATGAAAACCTTAAAGAATTCTACAAAACAGGAAAAAAATATACTATCTTTACAAATAAAATTCCCCTTTCTGATGAAGATAGAGAGTTTCTTAACGAAATTTTAGGTGAAGGAGATGTAAA
>JALSSE010000212.1 GCA_026984415.1 Hydrogenothermaceae bacterium
AAAATTTATAAAAGAAATTCCCGAAGGAAAAGCTCTTGTTACTGCACCTTTCTTAAGTATAAGAGAAAAACCTTCTTCTAAATCTAAAAGAATTGGAAAAATCCCTAAAGGTGAACTTGTTGACCTTTTAGGTGAAAAAAAGGGGATTTGGGTAAAAATTAAATATAAAGAAGATGACAAAAAAATAGAAGGCTGGGTATCAAAACATTTTTTAGCTTATTGATTTGATAAAAGCTTTCCGCCTTTTGCCCAGTTATCCCTATCAACTTCTTCTATTACTATGTATGTTGCAGAAGGTGGCTTATTGGCAACTTCTTCTAAAACTTTAGTTATTCCTTCTGCTATTTTTTCTTTTTGTTCTTTTGTTAATTTTCCTGCGACTTTAACATTTACATACGGCATACTAATCTCCTAATTGGTACTGTTTCATTTTTCTGTATAAAGAGGATAAATCAACTTTAAGTGCTTTTGCAACTTCTTTTAAATTATGGTGGTATATTTTCAAACTTTTTTCAATTAATTTTTTTTCGGCTTCTTCTCTAAACTCTTTTAAAGGCTTTATTTCTACAGGGAGACAGTCTTCTGTTTCTAATTCTAAAGATAGATTTTCTTTCTTTTTTCCTAAAACATAATCTGGAAGGTCAGACAGTACTATCTCTCTACCACCTGCAAAAATACACAACCTTTCCATAAGGTTTTTTAGCTCTCTAACATTTCCTGGCCAGTGGTAGTTTAGAAATACCTGTTTTACTTCTTCGCTTAAAACAGGAGGCTGGACTTTGTTTTCTAAAGCAGATTTTTTCAAGAAGTATTCAGCTAAAAGTATTATGTCTCCATTCCTTTCCCTTAAAGGTGGTACTGTCAGAGGAACAACAGCAAGTCTATAGGCTAAATCCTGTCTAAAATTCCCTTTTTTTACTTCTTCTTCTATATCTTTGTTTGTTGCAGAAATAACCCTTAAATCTACTTTTATTTTTTGATTGCTTCCTAATCTGGAAAATTCCTGTTCTTCAAGAACCCTTAAAAGTTTTGCCTGAGCAGATAAACTCATATCTGCAACTTCATCTAAAAATAGGGTTCCCCCATCTGCTATTTCCAATTTACCTATTTTCCTTGTATTTGCCCCAGTAAAAGCCCCTTTTTCATAACCAAAAAGCTCTGCCTCCAATAAATCATCAGGTATTGCAGCACAGTTAATATCTACAAAAGGTTTATCACTTCTATCACTTAAATAATGTATAGATTTTGCTACAAGTTCCTTTCCTGTACCGTTTTCCCCTAAAATCATGACCCATGCTTTTGTTTTTGCCACTTTTTTAATCTGTTCTTTTAGTGTTTTAATTGGCGGACTTTCACCGATTATTTCTATATCCTGTGTTTCTTTCTCTTTTAAATAAATGATTTCTTTTTGTGTCTGAATTTCTTTATATGCTTTTTCAATAACTGCAAATATAGTTTCCGTAGATAGAGGTTTTTCTAAAAAATCAAAAGCTCCTTCTTTTAAAGCCTTCACTGCAATTGGAATGTTCGCATGTCCAGATATCATTACTACTTTTGTTATTTCGCTATTTTTTAAAATAAAAGGAATAAGGTCTAATCCTTCCCCATCAGGAAGCCACACATCAAGAAAAACAATGTCATAATCTTTTTCTCTTAATTTGTCTTTTGCTTTTGTAATATTTGGAGCTGTATTAACGTACATTCCTTCGTCTTCAAGGATATCTTTTAACAAAGACCTTATATTTTCTTCATCATCTACAACTAATATGGATAATGGTTGCATTTTACCACCTTTAAATCACTTTTCTATAAACTCTTTTAGATATACCGCACATTATTTCGTAAGGAATTGTATTGCATATATTTGCAATGTCTGTAAAACTGATTTTATCTTTCCCTACAATAATTACTTCGTCTCCAATATTTATATTCTTATTCCCTGTTATGTCAACTATTGTCATATCCATTGTTATGTTTCCAATTATTGGGAATTTCTTGTCTTTTATCAGTACATAGCCTTTATTTGATAAGCAACGGGGGAGTCCATCTGCATATCCAAATGATATAACTCCAATTAACATATCCTTATCTGCTGTAAAAGTTCCACAGTAAGAAACTTTTTCGTTCCTTTTAAGTTCCTTTATTGAAATTATTTTAGATTTTAAAGTCATAATTGTATTTAACTCTAAAGGAAAATCTTTGCAGGGCTTTTCACCATACATTGAAATACCTACCCTAACTGCATTACAAAAATCACATTTATACTTAATTCCAGCAGAGTTTTGTATATGAATGAATTCAGGTTTTATATTATTTTTAGAGAAAAAATCAACAATTTTTTTAAACTGTGAAATCTGTTTATTTGTATATTCGGGGTCAATATCAGCAGATGATAGATGGGACATTAGACCTTCTATATTAATTTTGTTTTTATTCACTATTTCTATTATTTCAGGAATATCTTTTTCGTAAAAACCTAACCTGTGCATTCCAGTGTCAAATTTTAGATGTACTTTTTTATTTTTTACTATTTTAAGCTGGGAAATATCTGATATGACAGGAACTAAATTGTAGTTATCAAATATTTCCTTTTCTTCATTTAAAATTCCCCCTAAAACAAGTATATTTTTTTTAATTCCAGCATCTCTAAGTTCTAAACCTTCTTCCGCAGTTGCAACACATAAATACTTTACTTCAGGT
>JALSSE010000213.1 GCA_026984415.1 Hydrogenothermaceae bacterium
AAGTGGAAGCAAAACTGTTGCTGTAAGTGTAAAAGTATGAAACATCGGCAGATATACTATGAATCTGTCTTTGTAGGTTAATTTACCAAGGGCTGTTATGTTTTCAATATTAGAAAATATACTTCTGTAGGAAAGCATCACACCTTTTGGTTTTCCTGTAGTTCCAGAAGTATATAAAATTACAGATGTATCATCTAAATGCCCCTGAGGAACTATATGCTCATAATCTTTGATTGTCAGCCCTTCCTGAAAAGGTAAATTTCTTTCATCAAAATTTTTGTAATCATCTGTCCATAAAATTTTCCGGATTTTTGTTTTATCAAAAACATCTTTCAACTCTTTTTGGAATTTTGTTTCAGTAATAAGAACCGTCGCATCGCTATCATCAAGTATGTACTGGATTTCATCGTGTTTTAAAAATGTATTAATTGGTATAGGAACTGCACCTAATTTTCCAATTGCTAAAAATGAGTAAATAAATTCTTTTGAATTCCCCAATAATATAGCAACATGACTGCCTTTTTTGACACCGATTAGCTCAAAATATCTGGCTAAAGAGTCAACTTTTTCTTTCAACTCTTTATGGGATATTTTTAAATCTTCTTCAAATAAAGCAGGCTTATTTTTTAGATTTTCTGCATTTGACTGAACCATCTCATAAAAATTTCTGTATTTGTATTTTGCAACAGCCATCTATTTCTCCTCTTTAGTATTTTTAACTTTTAAATATAACAATTTTATAAAAATTTTAAATAGAAAATGATAACTTGTTGAAAATTTGTAAAAATGGAAATATAATATGACTGATGAGTCAGTCAGAAATTACAAAAAGCAAATTAATAAGTTCTGCAAAGAAGATATTCAGTGAAAAAGGATATTACGACACAAAAGTTTCTGATATAGTAAAGGATGCAGGGGTAGCACAGGGAACATTTTATCTTTACTTTAAAAGTAAAGAGGAAATTTTTAAGGAAATAATCTTAGACATAACAGGGAATTTAGAAAAAATATTAAAAAAATACGAAAATAAAGAAGATTCTGTTGAAAATTTAATAATTAATTTAAAAGCAGAAATAACAACTTACCTTTACAACCATAAGGAGATTGCACGGATTTTTCTTTTCCAGCTTTTTACAATGAAAGAATTTATTGATATTTATTTTGAAGTAATGGAAAAATTTGAAAAGATAGAAAAATCGTTAATTGAAAAGGCTATTAAGAAAGGGAAAATAAGGTATAAAAATGCTGAAAACTTAACAACTATACTTTTAGGATACGGAAGGAAACTGTTTGAGAATGAAGTTCTATTAAAAAATAAACCACTTGAACATGTTTTAAAGCTCCAGAAAGAAGGTTTAAAAATAATTTTTAAAGGGGCATACTGATGAAAAAAATATTTATTTTAATGGCAATCCCGTACATTTCTTTTGGAATAACCTTAAACGAGTCAATTGATGAAGCCATAAAAAATAACAAGGAACTATCTGCATACAGGGAAGATATAAATATTTCTAAACTCCAGTTAAAAATTGATAAAAACCTTTACTACCCTTCATTTTTCGCAACATACTCTTACACATTTTTAAAAGATGTTGTAAATGTAGAAATACCACCAAACCCACCTATTCCTCCACTTGCATTTAAGCAGTTTGACGACGATTTTTCAAATCTTGATGTCGGATTTGATTATATCCTCTATTCTGGAGGTTTAAGACCTGCAAAGATAAAAATATCAAAAATAGACATTACAGCATCAAATGAAAATTTTAACGAAAAGAAAAACCAGTTAATTGCCGATGTAAAAAAAGCATATTTATCAGTTCTTCAGGCTGAAGCAGTTGTTGAAATTTATAAAAAACAACTTGAAGCAGTTAAATCACATTTAGAAAGGGTTAAAGGTTTTTTTGAAGAAGGACTTGTTACAAAAGTAGATATACTACAGGCAAAGGTAAAACTATCAAAAGTGAAAAGGGATTTAAGGTCAGCACAGGGAAAATTAAAAGTTGCAAAATCAAATCTGGCAAGATTAATAGGAAAAGATTTAGATGAAGATATTGAAGTAGAAAAAGTACTAATCAACATCCCAAAAGAACTAAATTTAGAAGAACTTGAAAGAGAAGCCCTGAAAAGTAGAAACATACTAAAGTATTTAAAACTACAAAAGGAAAAATTACAAAAACTTACAAAAATTGAAAAAAGCGATTTCTATCCAAAAGCATTTGCACAGGCAAAATACTCATACACAGACCAGAACCCTTATATTGACCCAAAGGGAAATTTTGCATTGACAGTTGGATTAAATTTAAAATTCAGAGGAATTGAACCTTACCATAAAATATTAAAGACAAAGGCACAGGAAAAGAAACTTTACTATCAAATAGAAGATATAAAGTCAAAAATTATCCTTGATGTAAAAAATTCCTATGAAAATTTCATAACAGCAAAAGAAAATCTTAAAGTAGCAATGGATTCTTTAGATGAAGCACAGGAATACTACAATCTGGTAATAGAACAGTTTAATAACCAGCTTGCTACAACAACAGATGTTTTAAATGCAGAAGCAGCATTGACACAGGCAAGATATGGAAAAGAAATATCATACTACGAATATTTAAAATCATTTGCCGATTTAGAAAGGGCAGTAGGAAAAAATTTAGTTGAAAAGGTAGAAGAATGAAAAGAAATATAGCAATTTTTGTA
>JALSSE010000214.1 GCA_026984415.1 Hydrogenothermaceae bacterium
CTAGCAACCTATTTTAAAAATTCTTAAAAATTAAAAAATGGCCATAGATTATTACCGAGAAGCTAGAAATTACGAAACTTTGATGAGAAGGGCTTTTAATAAATGGTATAATAATAAAAAAGATACCAAGAAAGAATTTTTTAGTGCACTATTTAAAATAGATAAAAAAATACTATCCTACGGCAATTTTACTCAATATAATAGGCACTTTCTAAAAATAAAACTCAATATAGAAAGAGCCTTATTAAAATTGACAAAGAAAAAAAAGTATCATCACTCTTATGATCATTTTGTCCCAATACTTGAGAAATTACGAGCAGCAAAGACTCCTGAGCATTTGGTAAAAATTATCAACATTACTTTGTTAGAAATCATCAGGTCAGAAAACAGCCTAAAAGAAAAACGTCTTAGGCAACCATCTCAATCTGCCTAAACGATTTATCGTTCAAGGTAATGGTATTTAAAAATATATGTAAAATAATGTTTTATTGCAACATCAATTAAAGTGAATAATACTAAAAACCGCAAACTATTTATTGTCAAAGGTTTGCGGTTTGTTTGATATATTGACATGATGATTTAAGGTACAATCAAGCGGGACGGGGACTAATTATTCTATAATCGGGATATATTTCTTTTTCTTCTTGATAAATTTTTCAGGGATAATATCTTCTATTTCATCACAAACTAAACAAGATATATATATAATTTCACCTGTTTTAATATAGATTTTAGAATAATGATACTTACCAAAGTATTGCCAATCAATAAATTTTTTATAAGCGTTTGGAGTTAAATACAACTCTACTTTTTCGATATCATCCATAGTAAAAATAATATCTTTTTTAGATGAGTGATATGATAAATTATCATTAGCTTCTTCAAATGTAAAAACAATTGATTTACTATAAAATCGATGATTAAAGTAAAGCAGAAATAAAGGAAATAGATACAATATACTCCAAACAATTAATACAAGAACAGTAATTCTAACTATTAAAGAAAAATTATTTATCCTTTTAAAAATTATTAAACCGCTCAATAACAGACCCGTTACTTGCATATTGTGTGGTGTTGGTTTAAGAAGCCCTACCACCTAATGTAGTGAAAACACGCTTTTCAATTTTATCGCCGGTTGCATCATAAACATAAAATATTTCATTATTCATATTTACACCACCAAAACTAATCCTTGTTGGCAAGTTTAAATAATTATATTCAATCCCATCAATATCTTTATTGGTATCGGTAATCATATTGCCATTTGAATGATACGTGTAATCATTATAAGTATCAGCAGCGGGTCTCTCTTAAATCGTACTTTGTTACTGTTTAACAAAAACATCCTTAGATAAGTTAATTTTTTTCTTTATAATTTTAACTTTTCCTTCTTTTGTTATTCCTTTCAAGTATATTATATCTTCAATAACTCCATTCAATAAATTGTTACCGAAATTAGTGAATTTAGCATTGAAATAAAATGTGCCATTTCCAATAGTGTCTATAAAAATAGTATGACTTGTATTTTTAATAGCCTCTAGATCTAAAGCTTCTTTTTGAGTTGTAATATAAAGAAAAGTATATCTTTTGTCGATATCAGATAATTTCAATCCATCCAACTCATAATTATATTTGATTTCACCCAGAACAACTTGATTTAGTATCACTGTATCTTGAAATTTAAAAAATGTTATTAGTGATTTATCTCTAAATTGTGAAGTGTCTTTATAAACAACATTATAAATATCTTTCTTTGACTTGATATTACATGAAGTTAAAATAACCAATAATAAAATATAATAAAGCCTATTCATAAGATTTTCGTATTGAATCTAATTTCCTTTCATATTGTCTTCGAAGTCTCGCAGTATCTTTGGGGAAAGCTTTGACCGAATCAATTATTATAGTTATTCTTAGCCCATTATTTCCAAAAGGAGGTACTATAATACTAGCTTTTTTTAGTCCAATTTTCACTTTTTTGGGAACATTCTTTTCTTCTTTTTCTTTTTTGTTCTCCATTGTCGATTTTTTAGACTTTTTTTTGTCTTTTCTAAAGTATTTAATCAAAATTTCATATAACTGTATAAAAGCACCTCCAGCAACATCCAAAAAATCATGACTGTCATCAGGGGTAAAATCATCACTACCTGTATCTGTCTGAGAATCCCCTGCTCCGGATAATGAAGTACCTCCTTTCCTTTTAGATGAGAATCTATCTCTTTTAATAGTAAAAACAAAAACTTTATCAAATCTTTCTGTTGGCTCACTACTAGGATTTCCATTTTCATCCCAAAAAATTCCAGAAGGAGAGGTGTAAGTTTTGCCTATATATTCATAACCTGTAGGTAAAATAGTATTTTTATCAATATTAGGGTCAAAAAATACTCTGCCTATATCATCTCTATAATAATCCGTATGACGATTAGAGTTTTCATTAAATATTTGATTACCTTGAGGATTGTCTATAGGGTCAACCGGTGCTAATCCAAGAGGATCTGAATAATAAACAGGATTATTAAACGTATAATTATAAGGTGAATAAGTCATCATTAGTTCTGCCAATGGGTCAAGATTCATCCAACGCCCAAGTGCAGGGTCATAATTACGGGCAGACATATCATACCACTCAAGATTTAATTCTTCTTGGTATTCAAAGCCACCGAATTTTATCTTTTGTGCAACAGAATTCC
>JALSSE010000215.1 GCA_026984415.1 Hydrogenothermaceae bacterium
TATGAATTACAGGCTGAATATTTTGAAAAACTAAAAGGATACCTGATTAAGTTGTGGGAAGGGAAAGAAAAATAAATAATCTCTGTGGAGGAAAAGATGAATAGTTTTGATTTACCTGCTGATGTTCCAGAAGAAAAAGTTGATACCTATATAAAAAATATGGAAACCATTACTGGTGGAACTGGAAGGCTTATGCTTTTTGCAGGAGACCAGAAAGTAGAACACCTAAACAACGATTTTTTCGGAGAAAATATTCCCCTTGACGATGCTCATCCAGAACATCTATTTAGAATTGCTTCCTTATCAAAAATAGGTGTGTTTGCAACACAGATGGGATTAATAGCAAGATACGGAAGAAAATACCCGAATATCCCTTATTTAGTAAAGATAAATTCAAAAACAAACCTTGTTCCTTTTGATATAAGAGACCCAATAAGTACAGCGTGGTATACATTTGAACAGGTTTTAGATTTTAAAGAAAAAACTAATTTAAAAATATATGGAATTGGATATACGGTATATTTAGGCAGTGAGTTTGAGCACAAGATGTTAAAACAGGCAGCACAGTTAATTTATGAAACCCACCAACAGGGTATGGTAGCAGTTCTGTGGATGTACCCAAAAGGTAAAGCAATAAAAAATGAACACGACCCCCATCTTATTGCAGGGGCTGCTGGAGTTGCCAACTGCCTCGGTGCAGATTTTGTTAAAGTAAAAGTACCTTACAGAGAAGGACAAAAGTCAGCAGAAGCATTAAAAGAGGCCGTCCTTGCTGCTGGAAATACAGGTATACTGTGTGAAGGCGGAGCAAAAGAAGACCCAAAACAATTTTTAACAGAACTTTACGAACAGATACATATTGGAGGAGCAAGGGGAAATGGAACAGGAAGAAATATTCACCAGAACACCCTTGAAGACGCAATAAAAATGGCTAATGCAATATATTCAATAACTGTAGAAAATAAAACACCAAAAGAAGCAATGGAAATACTAAAAGGAGAAGCTTTATAAAGGGGAAGCAATGATTTACACAGTGACATTAAATCCTGCTTTAGACAGGACAGTATGGATTGATGAATTAGTTGAAGATGATGTTAACAGGGTAAAAAAAGAAGAACATTACGCAGGCGGAAAGGGGATTGATGTATCAAGGGTTCTAACAAATTTAGAAACTCCAAATAAAGCCCTTGGGTTTATCGGTGGATATACAGGATTAGAAATAGAAGGAATTCTGTTAAATGAAGGAATAAATATTGATTTCACACATATTTCTGATGAAACGAGGAGAAATATAGTTATAAACACTATCCAGTCTAATAAACAGTACCTTATTTCCTCTCCAGGTCATAAAGTTCAGCCACAGGAATTATCTAAATTTTTCCATAAAATTGAAAATATAAATGATGCTAAATTCTTTACTTTTAACGGAAGTTTACCTCCAAACTTACACCCTGTTATTTATGCAAAAGGAATTGAAATAGCAAAATCAAAAGGTGCAAAAACTTTTTTAGATACAGATGGAGAAAATCTAAGGGTTGGAATACAGGGAAAACCAAATTATATAAAACCAAATATACACGAGCTATCAAGACTTGTTAAAAGAGAACTAAACTCTTTTGAAGAAATTATTAAAGCTGCAGAAGAAATAAACAAAAGAGGAGTTGAGGTAGTACTTGTTTCAATGGGAGCAAAAGGAATTTTACTTGTAAGTAGTCTTAACATTTATCACGGAATACCTCCAAAAGTTCAGGTAAAAAATACAATAGGAGCAGGTGATTCATCTATTGCAGGGTTTATTTACGGACTGTACCACCACAAACCTCTTAATGAATGTTTAAAACTTGCAGTGGCAGCAGGAACAGCAACAACCTTGAAAGAAGGAACAGCATTAGCTACAATGGAAGATATCCAAAAAATAATTGATAAAGTAGAAATAAAAGAAATTTAAAGGAAAAATATGGAAAAACTATTAGATGCAGTAGATTTTGCAAGTGAAGCCCACAAAAAACAGGTAAAAAAAGCTTCTGACATACCCTATATATCCCACCCATTAAGTGTTGGACTTTTGCTTTTGAAATACGAGGCTAAAGATATTGAAGCAATTGCAGGAATTTTACACGATGTTATTGAAGATACAGATAAAACTTACGAGGATATTTTAGAAGCATTTGGAAAAGAAGTTGCAGATATTGTTTTAGAATGTTCAGAAGACAAAAATCTCAGCTGGGAAGAAAGAAAAGCACAACACATAAAACATGCAGAACACGCATCAACATCAACAAAAAGGGTTATGGCAGCCGATAAGCTATCAAATCTTTACTCAATTAAAAAAGATTATGCAATTTATGGGGAAAATTTCTGGCATAGATTTCAGAGGGGTAAAGAAAAACAGAAATGGTACTATTCAGAAATGGAAAAAGCCCTTGAAAAGAATACAGAAGATAAAATAGTCAAAGAGATGGTTAACCATATAAAACAACTGATAAAAGAAATATTTGATGTAAACCTTTAATCTGCCTTACCATCTTTAATTTTTATGTATTTTAAATAGTTATCATCTTTCTTTGATTTTTCTTCTAAATATTCATTTGTAGTTCTTTCGCAAAAATCTATAAAATCACAGTAATTACACATTTCTGAATTATAAAAAGGGGTAAAGTATCCATCTTCCATTAATGA
>JALSSE010000216.1 GCA_026984415.1 Hydrogenothermaceae bacterium
AATTTTAAAAATAACAATTGCAAGCCACACTCCAACAATAGCAACTGTCATATCAACAATAGATTTAAGGGCATTTGGTATTGTATTAACTAATAAATCTCTCGTTATCCCACCACCTAAAGCTGTCATCGTTCCAAGAACTGTTATTCCAAATAAATCAAGTCTCTCACGAATTCCTTTGAAAGAACCTACAACGGCAAAAGCCAACAACCCGATAATATTCATTACAAAGAATGCTTCATTTGTCAAAATGGCATCTCCATTAAAGTTTTCTGGCTAAAGCAATGAATACAGGATATTTTCTTATTTTTCCATCTCTTTCTTTTTGAATTTCATACAAAGTTTGAAATTTTATATCTTCTAAACCAGAATTTTTTATGAAACTTTTTATTTCTTCTTCAGAAAATCCAAAATGTTTTACGTCTGTATTATCTGAATGAAAAGAGCCATCTTCCTTTTCTAAATCTGATATTACAATATATCCACCTGATTTAAGATAGTTTTTTAGTATTTCTAAAGCTTTTTTTATATTTTCTATGTGGTGAAATGTCATTGAGGTAATAATAAGGTCAAAATCTTTTTCTGCTAATGGACTTTTTAATATATTCTGATTGTAAATTTTAATATTTTTTACTTTATTTTTTTCAATTTTTTCCTTAAAAACTTCCAACATACCTTTTGACAAATCTGTTCCAACTACACAGCCTACCTTTGGAGAAAATATTAAAGCTGTTATTCCTGTTCCACAACCAAAATCTAAAACTTTCCAATTTTTTGAAACAGGTAAATTATCAAAAATAAATTCAACTAACTTTTCAGAACGTTTTATTTTATCTGGAGTATCATACTCTCTTGCAACATTATCAAATCTTTTTCCAATATCCATCTAAACCCCAAAAATAGCGTATTTCAACCATAATAATCCAATTGCAACAATGACAGTAATAACTGTAACAGGTGTTCCTGCTTTTAAAAAATCCACAAACTTTATAGGATATCCTTCCCTTTCAGCAAGTCCTGCTGCCACAACATTTGCAGATGCTCCTATAATAGTAAGGTTTCCACCTAAACACGCACCAAGGGCTAAAGCCCACCACAGAGGTTCTGTATTAAATGTTGCCTCTTTCCCTAAATCTATTAGCACATAAGACATTGCCATTGTAAACGGAATGTTGTCTACTATTCCTGAGATTATAGCGGATAAAGAACCTAATATTAAAATACCAGACATTGGCTCTGTTATTACATTTGCAACTTCACTGGCAACAGTTTCAAAAACTCCTGTTGATTCTAAAGCTCCTATTACAATAAACAAACCTAAAAAAAATGTTAATGTAGTCCATTCTACCCTTTCAAATACATGTTCTGGATTTTCCCTTGACCATAATAGAAGTATTGAAGCCATAAAAAGAGCTATTGTCCCAGCTTCAAGGTGTAATGTGTGGTGTAAGAAAAACAGTAAAACTGTAATTCCAAAAACTATTAAGCCTTTTCTCATAAGAATTACATCAAACTCAACAGGATGGTCTGAAATTATTTTTTCTAACTCCTTTGGGTCTGTTATTTTTGGAGTTAAATCTCCTTTTATCTTCATAAAAAATGTAAAAACAATTGTTCCAACTATATGGGTTACTATCACAATAGGAGCAAGATTTATAATAAAATCGTTGAATGTAAAATGTCCCAATGAGCCAATAATAATATTAGGTGGGTCTCCTATTAAAGTTGCAGTTCCACCAATATTAGAGGCTAAAACAGTAGCAATTATAAAAGGTACAGGTTTTAGTTTAAGTTTTGCAGTTAAAGATATAAGAATAGGAACCATAAATAAAACAGTTGTTACATTATCCAAAAAAGCAGATAGAAATCCTGTTAAAAATGTAAAGGTTAAAAGTATTTTTAAAGGGTCGCCTTTTGTAAATCTTAAAGCCTGTGAAGAAAGAATAGAGAAAAATCCACTTTCTATTAAAATAGAAACAATAACCATCATTCCAATTAAAAGGAACATTGTATTGTGGTCTACAGCTTCCCAGGCTTCCTTTGGAGTAATCAGCCCAAGAAATATTGCAAGTGTTCCTCCAAATAAAGCTGCAGCAACACGGTGAAAATATTTTTCAAGGACAATCATTAAATAAGTTCCAATAAATAAAATAATAGAAAGCCAGTACAATAGCTGGTGGGTTACGTTAATTCCAAAAACCGATAAAAGTGATTGATGTTCTACCATTACTCTTCTTCCTTATCTAAAAATATACCTAAAGAAATCTGTAAATTTTCAATAAAAGAATTTTTATCTTCAACTTTACTGCTGATAATAACAAAGTTATAACCTTTATTTTTAGCAAAAAGATTTAAGTCTTTTTTTGGCTCACCTAAAATTGTAATTAATCTGTAATCTTCTTCTTTTAAAACTTTTTTTATTTTGTTATCTATATCTTTTTTCTTTTCGTCAAACATTGCTTCTAAAATTTCTTCTGCTTCTTCTTCTGTATGGGTTTTTTTAATGCTTACCTGATAGGCATCTTCATAAAAAGAATAAACAAATGTTACTTTTCCAATTATTTTTTTTATGAATTCATAGCTATTTTTTATATAAAAATCTGTTGATTTACTTGTTACATAGATTAATGCTTTCTGGATATTATCTTCATGCTCCTGAAGGAGAATAATATTAA
>JALSSE010000217.1 GCA_026984415.1 Hydrogenothermaceae bacterium
TAACCACTATTTCTGAAAATGGAATTCCGTAATTACCTCCGATGAATATGTCTTCATAAAACGATTTTAAAATTTCATAACTCATTTTAGTTGTTGTTGATTTACCATCTGTTCCAATAATTGATATTGTCTTTCCATTAAAAAATTTATGTGCAAATTCAATTTCCCCTTCAATTTCTATTTTTTCCTTTTTGGCTTTTTTGAAAATCTGGTGGAAAAAAGGAATTCCTGGAGATACAACAATTTTATTAAAATTGTTAAGGTTTGATACTTTAGAAAAATCCGAATCATCAACTATTTTTGCCTGTATATTAACAAAATCTGATAAATCTTTTAACGATTTTCCTGTTTTTCCTTTTCCGTAAATAAGTAACATAAGTTTTCCTTCAAAATTTTTTAGGCTAAATATTGTATAATATATTCCAAATGTTTATTTAGTTTGAATAAAATTCAGGAGATACAATATATGGAGAGAACAGTAGAATTTACAGATGTAACACTGAGAGATGGACACCAGAGTTTACTTGCAACAAGGGTAAGAACAGAAGACTTATTACCAGCTGCTGAAAAATTAGACAAAGCTGGATTCTGGTCTTTAGAAGTATGGGGTGGAGCAACTTTTGATGTCTGTTTAAGGTTTTTAAAAGAAGACCCGTGGGAAAGACTTAAGAAAATGAGGGAAGCTGCTCCAAATACAAGATTAGAAATGCTTCTAAGGGGTCAGAACGTAGTTGGATACAGAAACTATGCTGATGATGTTGTTGAAGCATTTGTAAAGAAAGCAGCTGAAAATGGAATAGATGTTTTTAGAATTTTTGATGCTTTAAATGATGTAAGAAATATGGAAGTTGCCATAAGTGTTGCAAAAGAAGAAGGGAAAATCGTAAAAGGTGTTCTTTCTTACACAATAAGTCCAGTTCACACGGTAGATTATTATCTTAATGTTGCGAGACAGTTGAAAGATTTAGGTACAGATATAATAAGTATAAAAGACCAGGCTGGAATTTTATCCCCAAAAGTGGCTTATGAATTAGTTTCAAGATTAAAAGAAGAAATAAAACTTCCTGTTCACTTACATGCACAGACAACAGCAGCCATGGCAGAAATGACATGCTTAAAGGCTGTTGAAGCTGGTGTTGACATAATTGATACAGATGTTTCAACTATGTCATGGCTTACCGCCCATCCTGCAAATGAAACAATGGTGTATGTTTTAAGGGAATTTGGATACAAAACAAAAATTGATTTAGATATAGTTGAGGAAGTTGCTGAGTATATGAAAGAAGTAAGGAAAAAGTATAAAAAATACGATACAGCAGAAAAATGGCCTGATAGTCAGGTTTTAATACACCAGATTCCTGGTGGAATGATGTCAAACTTTATTAATCAGTTAAAAGAAAATGATGCTTTAGATAAACTTGACGAAGTTAAAAAAGAAGTTGCAAGGGTAAGGGAAGATTTAGGTTATCCACCATTGGTAACACCTACTTCTCAAATAGTTGGAACACAGGCTTTACTGAACGTTTTACAGGGAGAAAGATACAAAGTTGTTACAAAGGAAGTTAAAGATTATGTAAAAGGTCTATACGGAAGACCACCAGCACCAATCAGGCCTGATATTATAAAGAAAATAATCGGAGATGAAACTCCAATTCAGGTAAGACCTGCTGATTTATTAGAACCAGAATTAGAAAGATGTGAAATAGATGCTAAAAAATACGGTGCAAGAAATGAAGAAGATGTTATTTCTTACTGCCTATTCCCACAGGTTGCAAAAGAGTTTTTTGAGTGGCGGGAAGCTTATGAAAAAGGAGAAGCACTTCCTCCTGAAATAGAAGAACTTACACCAGAAGCTGAATGTACTACAACAGCACCTATTGAATTTAATATTACTTTACATGGAGAGCAGTACCACATTCAAATAGCTGGAGTAGGTAGTCCTGTTGAAAGTGGAAAACCTTACTTTATAAGAATAGATGGAAGATTGGAAGAAACATTTGTTCAACCAATTAGAGAAATAGAAGTTGGAGAAACTATTGAATCTATTCCTCAAGGAGGATATGCAGCAGGAAAAAGACCTAAAGCTGTTGATGTAGGGGATATAAGTTCTCCAATGCCTGGTAAAGTTGTTTCTTTAAAAGTAAGTCCGGGAGATAAGGTTAAAAAAGGAGATGTCCTTTTAATAGTAGAAGCTATGAAAATGGAAAATGAAATCCACTCTCCAATAGATGGAAAGGTCGCAGAAGTTTATGTTAAAGAAGGAGACCAGGTAAACCCAGAAGAATGTTTGATGAAAATAATTCCAGAGTAAAATGTTTATAACAAATCCAGAAATTGAAGAATATTTAAAGTCTCTCATACAGGAAGAAGACCCTGTATTAAAAGAGATGGAAGAATTAGGTCATAAATTAAACTTCCCTATAGTTGATAAACTTGTAGGGAGGTTTTTTTATCTATTAACAAAATTAAAAAAGCCAAAATTAATAGTTGAATTAGGTTCAGGATTTGGATATTCAGGATACTGGTTTGCAAAAGCTTTAACAGATGGAAAAGTTATTCTTACTGATTATAAAGAAGAAAATATAAATTTAGCTAAAAAATTTTTTGAAAATGGAAATTTATCAGAAAAAGCTATTTTTAGAACTGGTGATGCAATAGAAATAGTATCTGAATACAAAAACATTGATATACTTTTTTTAGATTTAGAGAAAAGAAGGTACAAAGAAGCTGTTGAAAAGTTAATTCCAAACTTAAATCCAAATGCTTTAATTATTGCTGATAATGTTTTATGGCATGGAAAAGTAGTTCAGAAAAATCCGGATAAACAGACAGAAGCGATTAAAGAATTTAATGAATTTATGTTTAATTTACCTGACTTTTTTACAACTATTATTCCTTTAAGAGATGGTGTATTGATTTCATTGAAGCAGTAGGTATTTATATCTTTAATTAACGTATTTAAAATTTATATTTCCTTTTTTTATCTGTTGGCTTTATATTAGTAATACTGCTGCCACACAATTATATATTTAGCCTGAGCTTTGCTCAGGTTTTTTTTTGTTCTTTTCTATTTCCCATAAAAACATATATTTCAGAAAAACATATATAAAATTTCCTATTGAAGCCTCTAATCCAGGTAAACCATCTAAAAATCCTCTTTTAAGAAAATACTCTTTAACAAATGCAAATATTGAATGGGAAACAAGTTTTGTAATACTGAACTTTATCCCCTTTTGATGGTATGAATTTGCAGCAGTTTTTGCGTATTTTATCAATCTCAAAAAATGGTCTTCTATATTTTTATAAGAGTAATGGTAAAGGAAACCTTTTAATTTAGCAGTTTTACCATCTATAATTAAAACATCGTGAGGGTCATAACCTCCCCACCTTGGATTTGCCGATTTTTTTACAAGCCTTAATTTCCAGTCTGGTTGCCATGCATGGTTTAACCATCGTCCTAAATGAAAAGTTTTTCTGTTTACATAGTATCCATCTGCAAAGGGTTTGTTTACTGCTTTGATAATGGATTTTTTTAATTCTTCAGATACAACTTCATCTGCGTCTAAAGATAAAATCCACGGTTGAGTACATTTTTCTAAAGCTGAATTTTTTTGTTTTATATGACCTTTCCAGTCTTCTTCATAAACTTTTGCTCCGTAAGATTTAGCAATTTCTCTTGTATTATCTGTAGAATGTGAATCAACCACAACTATTTCTGATGCTATATCTTTAATGCTTTCTAATGTACGTGGAAGATTTTGTCCCTCATTAAAGGTAATAATTGCCACAGATAAAGGTAGTTTTTTATCTTTTATTATCTTTTCCATAGATTTTTACCATATTTTTCTTTCATTTCAATTTCTAAAAGGAATGCATATTTCATAAACACATAAAAAGAACCCATTGAACAGGCAATAAATCCTCTAATTCCATCTAAGAACCCCTTTTTTATATAAAAGTATTTTATAAAATACCATGTTGGATTTATAACAAGTTTTGAAACTTTAAATTTTTTATTGTTTTTGTGCATATGTTCAGCTATAAATGTTGCAAATTTAATATTTTTTTCAAAGTGATGTTTTAAGTCTTTAAAAGAGTAATGGTATAAATCTCCCTTTAATTTTCCCAATTCTCCATAGCATATGGCTTTTCCGTGGACTTTTTCTTCAAACTTTAGTTTTCCTTTTTTTGCTAATCTTACCCTCCACTCTGGATACCATACGTAGTTTAAAAATTTTCCCAGATAGTAAGTTTTCCTTGAAACTGCATAACAATCTTTTGCATTTTTTGAATTTATAACCTTTTTTATAGAATTTTTCAGTTCTTTAGAAACTTCTTCATCTGAATCTAAAATTAAAGTCCAGTTTTCATTTGCAAGGGATAACAAATAATTGTACTGCATACCAGAGTTAATCCATTCTTTATAAAAAATCTTATCAGTGTATTTTTTTGCTATTTCTAATGTTTTATCTGTTGAACCAGAATCTACTATTATTATTTCATCTGCAATATCTTCTATACTTTTTAGACATCTTTCTAAAGTATCTTCAGAATTTTTTGTGGCAATTAAAACAGAAAGCAATTAATTTCCCCTAACTTTCAGAAATTTGCCCTGTTAGATACATATCTATAATTTTACATAATGAGTGTTCTAAAACAAGGTGGACTTCCTGTATTCTTGCCGTGTTTTTGTGAAATACAATAAAAGGTTTATCAACTAAGTCTTTTAGTTTTCCACCATCTTTTCCTAAAAATCCAACAGTAAAAATTCCCATTTCTTTAGCAACCTTTACAGCTTCAATTACATTCTGGGAATTTCCACTTGTTGATATACCAATTAAAATATCCCCTTTCTGTCCCAGTCCTTCTACCTGTCTTGAAAAGACTTTGTCAAACCCGTAATCATTTCCTATTGCTGTTAAGGCTGATGTATCTGTAGTTAATGCAATTGCTGGGTAAGCTTTTCTTTCTTCTTCAAATCTTCCTACTATTTCAGCAGCAAAATGTTGGGCGTCAGCTGCACTTCCACCATTACCGCATATAAGTATTTTATTTCCATTTTTTAATCTTTTTCCTAATAAAATCCCTAAGTTGACTATATCTTCTGCATATTCAGCGGCAAATTCTTTTTTTAAAGATGCACTTTCATTAAAAATATTAAAAATGAGTTCTTCCATTTTCTCCTCCAGATATTTATTTATCTTGATTTTTTCGACAAATAAATTATAATATATAACTCACTTGGAGGGATGGCCGAGTGGACGAAGGCGGGTGATTTGAAATCACTTGAGGGTTAACAGCCCTCCGGGGGTTCGAATCCCTCTCCCTCCGCCATTAATTAAAATCCACCTATCCACTTTCCAAAAAATGCCATTAATAAGAATCTTGGAAGTCTTCCAATTATTGCTCCGATGATAAAACCTACAAGAGGCATTTCAAATATTCCTGCCAGCCAGCAAATAACTTTGAAAGGTATTGGTGTAAATCCTGCAATTATTACAGCAAAAATTCCGTATTTTCTAAAAAGAACTTCGCCTTTTATGTACCATTTCTCATTAAAAAATTTTTTAAATACAGGTTCTCCTAAAAACTTTCCTAAAAAATAACCTACAATTCCACCTAAAACACTTCCAGCAGCTGCAATTATTGCCGTTTTTACAGGTATCAATCCAAATGCAGTTCCACCTGTTATAAAAGGGTCTGGTGGGACAGGCTGTATTATACTTTCAGAAAAAGCTATGATAAATATACCAGCATATCCGTACTCTTCTACTATTTCCTGTGCCCATTCTTTTAAACTTTCTAACATAAAATTCCTTTTATAAACTTAAACAGATTTAATTTTTGCAAATTTCCTTTTTCCAACCTGTAAAACAAATTCTTTTGATAAATCAATATTAAAATATGGGTCAGTAAATTTTTCTCCGTCTATTTTTACTGCACCCTGTTTTATTAATCTTTTCGCCTCTTTTTTTGATGGGGCAAACCCTGCTTTATAAACAAGTTCAAAAAGTGGAATTTCTTTAGTCTCTGAAAGGATTTCTACTTCTGGGATATCTGTTGGAAGTTCTTTTTTTGAGTGAACCCTTTCAAATTCTTCCAATGCTTTTATTGCTTCATCTTTACCGTGGAACCTTTCAACAATATACAACCCTAACTCTTTTTTAACATCCATCGGGTGAAGTTTACCTTCTTCAACATCTTTTTTCATTTTTTCAATTTCTTCAACTGTTAAGTCTGTAAGTAATTCCCAATAATCCCACATCAGTTCGTCTGGTATAGACATTATTTTTCCAAACATATCTTCCGGTGGTTCTGTTATTCCAATATAGTTTCCATAGGATTTACTCATCTTTCTGACGCCATCAGTTCCAACTAAAAGGGGAAGAAGTATTGCAACCTGTGGTTTTTCTATTCCATATTCTTTTTGAATATCTCTACCAATTAAAAGGTTAAACCTCTGGTCTGAGCCACCTAATTCAACATCTGATTTTATAGCAACAGAATCGTAAGCCTGAAGTAAGGGATAAATAAATTCGTGGATTGAAATAGGTTTGTTTTCTTTGTATCTTTTCTTAAAATCTTCCCTTTCTAACATCCTTGCAACAGTGTACTTTGCAGTTAATTTTATTAAATCTTCAGCTGACATACTACCAAGCCATTCACTATTAAAAACTACTATTGTTTTTTCTGGGTCTAATACTTTAAATACCTGTTCTTTATAAGTTTCTGCATTTTTTAGGACATCTTCTTTAGTAAGTGGTGGTCTTGTTTTATCCCTTCCAGAAGGGTCTCCAATCATTGCTGTAAAATCACCTATTATAAAATAAACTGTATGACCTAACTGTTGAAATGTCCTCATTTTTTGAAGTAATACCGTATGTCCAAGATGGAGGTCTGGGGCTGTTGGGTCAAAACCAGCCTTTACTATTAATGGTCTTTCTTCCTTTAATTTTTCCAAAAGTTCTTCTTCGCTGATTATATCAATGGTACCTTTTTTAATTATCTTTAACTGTTCTTCAGGTGAGTATGCCAAAATTTTCCTCCAAATAGGTTTTAAAACTTCTAAATCATACTATTTGATAGGTTTCTTTTCAAGATTGGTGTTTTTCTGATTTGAATTTTTCTCTCTTTTTTTATTTTCTATTTCTTCAATTTTTTCGTGGAGTTCTAAAATGTCCGTTTTTGCTTTCTCAATATTTCTAAAATCCCCTTTCAAAAAGGCGTATGCAATTATAAGTAAAAATCCAATAATAGTGAAAACCCTTGCAAATAAAACCAGTCCAAAACTTTCTAAATCAGTTTCTGTTGCAAGATAATCAATGGTTTTAATTATAATGGTTGTTCCTATTGAGAAAATCATTAAAAAAAGAATTACAGAAATTAAAATTTTTTGGCTTTTAGGCATTTAAATCACCTCTATTATTTGTTTGTCAGAAAGATATGTGGAATTAAAAATTTTTCAAAATTATTTTGTATAATAATAGTTAAACAGAGATTGGAGGAAGTATGAAAAAAGAAAAACTGCCTTTAGAAAAGGATGTAGATATTGAATTTGAATATAAGATTTATTTATTTTGGGAAAGGGTTAGAAAATATACAAAACTAATAATTGCCCTTGTTATAGCAGTAATTATTGGAATTTTTGGTTATATCTACAAGAAAAAAGCAGATGAAAAAGTTTTAAATGAAGCCTCTTCGGTTATTTACAAAGTTGGGGATTTGTATGCAAATGAAAAGTACGACGAAGCTTTAAAACTTATAAAAATGTTTGAAGACCAGTACGGAAACACACCATTTGTTAAACTTGCAATATCCTATGAGATTTTAATTAATAAAGAAAAAAATAAGGAAAGTTTTCAAAATCCAAAAAAATTAGGTAGTATGCTTGTTTCAAATCAGTTAAAAGCACAAAATAACGAGTATATTGCTTATTTACATTACAAAAATAAGGAGTATCAGAAATCTTTAAATATACTGGATACAATAACCCAGGAACATTTCAATTACATTTCAGCACAGTTATTAAAAGGTGCAGATTTAGTAAAATTAGGTAAATTAAAAGATGCTGAAACTATTTTTAATACAATAAGTGAAACTTCAAATTATAGATATTTCACAATAGTAGCAAGAGAAAATTTATAAAGAGGAAAAATTGGAAAAAAGAGAAAAACTATACGAAGGGAAAGCAAAAATAATTTATGCAACAGACGAACCAGATAAGGTAATTGCTTATTTTAAAGATGAAGCAACTGCTTTCAATGCATTAAAAAAAGAAACAATAGAAGGTAAAGGAATAATTAACAATAAAATATCTTCTTTCTTTTTCCAGCTTTTAGAAAAAAATGGTATTCCAACCCATTTTGTAAAACAGATTTCTGACAGGGAGATGGTTGTTTACAGAGTAGAGATTATACCTGTTGAAGTTGTTGTAAGAAATCTTGCAACAGGTAGTATAGTAAAAAGATTGGGAATTCCTGAAAAAACAGAATTTAAGCCACCTTTAGTTGAATTTTATCTAAAAAATGATGAATTAGGAGACCCAATTATCTGTTCAGAACATATATTAGCTATGAAATTGGCAACAGAAGAAGAAATAAAAAAAATGAAAGAACTTGCATTAAAAGTAAACGAAATCCTATCAGAATTTATGGATAAACACGGAATAATTTTAGTTGATTTTAAGCTTGAATTTGGAAGGAAAGATGGTGAAATTGTTGTGGCAGATGAAATATCTCCTGATACCTGTAGATTCTGGGACAAAAAGACAGGAGAAAGAATGGATAAAGATAGATTTAGATTAGACCTTGGAGATTTAACAAAATTTTATGAGGAAGTATTAAAAAGAATTAAAGAATAAAAGGGGAGAAAAATGAAAAAAATAACAAAAGCTGTTATTCCAGTGGCTGGATTTGGTACCAGATTTCTACCTGCAACGAAAGCAACTCCAAAAGAAATGATGCCAATTGTTGATAAACCTATTATTCAATATATAGTTGAAGAGGCTGTTGCTTCAGGTATAGAAACTATTATTTTTGTAACAGGAAGACACAAAAGGGCAATTGAAGACCATTTTGATTACGCCCCTGAACTTGAGTATTCACTTGCGAAAAGTGGAAAAGATGAATACATAGAGATAATCAGGGAGATAAGTAATCTTGCAGATTTTGTTTATATAAGACAGAAAGAGCAGTTAGGTTTAGGACATGCTATTTCTGTGGCTGAACATGTAATTGGAGAAGAACCATTTGCAGTTCTTTTAGGAGATGAATTAATATACAACCCAACTAATCCCGGAATTGGACAGCTGATAGAAGTTTATAAAAAATTTGGAAAATCAGTCCTTGGTACTACAGAAGTTCCAAAAGAAGAAACTTATAAATACGGGATAATAGAAGGAAAGAAGATAGAAGACTCAATTAGATTAGTTGACAGCCTTGTAGAAAAACCAGACCCAGAGGAAGCACCTTCAAATTCTGCAATTATTGGAAGGTATATTCTAACTCCAAATATATTTAAAGCTCTTAAAAACACACCTTTTGGAAAAGGTGGAGAGCTTCAGCTGACAGATGCTTTACAGGTTTTAAGACAGGATGAAGTTATTTATGCTAAAGATATAGAAGGAATAAGACACGATACAGGAAATAAAATTGGTTATATTAAAGCAATTATAGATTTTGCACTTTTAAGGGAAGACACAAAGGAAGATATAAAAAAATTGTTAAAAGACAAAATGGAAGAGATTGAAAAAAGCACAGCATAAGAAATTTTATACAAAAAAGCGTTTTGGGCAGCATTTACTTATTTCTGAAGGAATAATAAAGAAAATTGTTGATGAAATACAGATTGAGACAGAAGATATTATTGTTGAAATAGGTGTTGGAACAGGACAATTAACAAAAGAGATAATAAAAAGAAATCCAAAAATTGTTTATGGAATAGAGATTGATAAAACAGCTTATCCTATAATTGAGGAAAAATTTTCAGATTTTGAAAACTTTATATTAATTAAAAAAGATTACTTTGATGTAAATCTCTACGAACTTTCAAAAGGTGAAAAAATAAAATTGGTTGGAAATTTACCGTACAATGTTTCATCTTTAATTTTGGTAGATACAGCTTTTAAAATAGATATTTTAAAATTATGTTTATTTATGATTCAAAAAGAAGTTGCCGAAAAATTAATTGCAAAACCAAAAACAAAAAATTTTACTTTTTTAACAGTTTTTATACAAACTTTTTTTGATGTGGAGTATGTAATGAGTGTTCCTGCAAGGTTTTTTTCTCCTCCTCCTAAGGTAACTTCAGCAGTTGTAAAATTATTACCAAAAAAAGATGTACCTGTTAAAGATATAAAAGATTATAAAAATTTTGTATCTCTCCTTTTTTCACAAAAGAGAAAGATGTTAAAATCAAAAATCAGTGAAGACATGCTAAATAAGGCTGGGATTAATCCAAAATCAAGGGTTGAAGAGCTTACAACTGAAAATATTTTAAATCTTTATTTGGTAAATAAAAACTTTATTTCAGAAACTTGATAAATTTTTAATTTTAATTAAATTTCATTCAAAAAAGAGAAAGGTAAGGCAGTATGGTAATAGGAAACTTGGTTTTAAACTTTTATTTACCCCATGCAGATTCTTTAAAAAGCAAAAGGATGGTTGTAAGGTCTGTAAAAGAAAAGTTAAAGTCAAAATTTAATGTATCTGTAGCTGAAGTTGGTTATCAGGATGTGTGGCAGAATGCACAGATTGCTGTTGTTCTTGTGGCACCTGATAAATTCCAGGTTGAGAAATCTCTCCAAAGTATTGTAAACTTTATAGAATCAACTTATCCAGATTTGTATATTGACATATCAAGGGAAATTTTTTAAGCAGGTGATAAAATGAAAACAACACACAGAATGGAAAAGATAAACAATCTTTTAAAAAAAACTTTAAGTTCTATTTTTTTAGAAGAGATTGAAAGACCTATAGACAATTTTATAACAATAATTGCCGTTGATACTAAACCTGATTTAAGTTCTGCAACAATTATAGTTTCTGCTTTAAAAGATGAAGAGCAGATAATAGAAGAATTAAATAGGCAGAGCAGATATATAAGAGGTATTTTAAGTAAAAAGGTTAGATTGAGAAAAGTTCCCCAGTTAATATTCAAAACAGACCCGTATAAAGATTTGTTTATGGGAAATGCATAAAAATGAAATTAAAAATAGCTTTATTTCTAATATTTGCCTTTTTCATAGGACAGGCTTTTAGTGCAAAATTAGAAAAAAAAGTTATTGAACTTACAGAAAAAGGAAAATTTGTTGAGGCAATAAAAATCCTTGAAAAGTACGTTTCTACCCACCCAGACGATAAAGAAGCTAAAGACTTACTGGTATCCCTTTATATTTCAAGGCTTTCTATAGAAGATTTAAAAAGTGTAAAAGACAGAGATAAACGGGAAATTTTGGAAAGTATAAAAGACCAGCTTGAAGATGTTAAAGACCCGTATGTATGGATTTTTAGGGGGAAGTTTTTAGAAAAAAACAGTATAGAAAAAGCTTTAGAAAATTATAAAAAAGCCATTTCATATGACCCAGAAAATCCTTTTGTACTGTACAAAATTGGAAAGTTGTCAAATAAATCAAAAAACTATTATGAAGTTAGAAATGTTTACAGCTCAATTGTTGAAAAGGAGATAATAAAAGGGATTCCTGAAAATATAGTTTACCTTCCTCCAAACAATTTTGTTTTGGTTGTTGATAAATCTCTACAAACACTGTTTGTTTATAAAACAGACATAAATGGGAATCTATCACTTTACAGGTATTACCCATCAACAACAGGTCAGAATTTTGGCGAAAAAAATGCCTCAGGAGATAAAAAAACACCAAGAGGAATTTATTTCTTTAAAAGATTTCAGAGTAGATATCAGTTAGGAAATAACCCAACTTACGGTGAAGGGGCTTTTGTTACAGATTATCCAAACCTTATAGACAGAATTTTAAAGAAAGATGGGTACGGAATATGGCTCCACGGTTCAGACATAGAAAACAGGGCTATGAAACCATTTCAAACTCAAGGTTGCGTAGTTGTTGAGAATAGAAAAATTAAAGAACTGAAAAATTACATTAAATTAAACCAAACTCCAATTATTATTGAAGATAAAGTGAGTTTTGGAAAGCAGAGAAAATATATAAAAGATGCAATCATAAAAAAACTAAACCTATGGAAAAATTCATGGGAAAGGAAAGATATAAAAACTTTCTTTTCTC
>JALSSE010000218.1 GCA_026984415.1 Hydrogenothermaceae bacterium
CCTTGCTTTTATAATTATAGAAAATATGAAATACAATTCTACAGAAATAAGACAAAAATTTTTAGATTTTTTTAAGACTAAAAATCATGCAATAATACCAAGTGCTCCAGTTGTTCCAGAAAATGATCCAACTGTGCTTTTTAATACTGCTTGAATGCAACCACTTGTTCCTTATCTTTTAGGAGAAAAACATCCTTCAGGAACTAGATTAGCTGATTCTCAAAAATGTATTAGAACAGGTGATATTGAAGAAGTAGGAGATAATTCTCATCTTACTTTTTTTGAAATGCTTTGAAATTGGAGTTTATGAGATTATTTTAAAAAAGAATCAATTGCTTATTCTTGGGAATTTTTGACTTCTAAAGATTGGTTGGCTTTAGATCCTAGAAAAATAGCTGTAACAGTTTTTGCAGGAGATGAAAGTGCTCCTAGAGATGAAGAGGCAGCAAAAATTTGGCAAGAAACTTGAATGCCAAAAGAAAGAATTAGTTATTTATGAAAAGAAGATAATTGGTGGGCAGCTTGAGATACTGGACCTTGTGGACCAGATACTGAAATTTTTTATTGGGTTTGAGAGACTGAATTTCCTAGAGAAGGAAGTAATGTAGAAACAGATGAAGATAATTGGATGGAAATTTGGAATAATGTTTTTATGGAATATAATAGACTTCCTGACTGAAAATTGGAAAAACTTCCAGCTCAAAATGTTGATACAGGTATGGGGCTTGAGAGAATAACTGCAACTTTGAATTGAGTAAAATCAGTTTATGATACAGATATGTTTGATTATATTATTGAAAAAATAACTCAAACTTTGGGTGTAGATTATAATGAAGAAACTAAAAGAGCTATTAGAATAATAGCAGATCACTCAAGAACTGCAACAGTTATGATTAGTGATTGAGTTGTTCCATCTAATGTTGATCAAGGTTATGTTCTTAGAAGATTAATGAGAATTTCTATAAGACAAGCTCATAAATTAGGGTATAAAGGATTATTTTTAAGTGAAGTAGCAAGTGTAATAATTGAAAAATTGGGTATTGCTTATCCTCATATGATAGAAAAAAAATCTGAAATTTTAGAAGAAATTTTAAGAGAAGAAAAACAATTTGGAGAAACTCTAGAAAAAGGTTTAAAAGAATTTGAAAAATTAGTTAAAGGTTTTGAAATAGCTTTTGAAAAAACTGGTAAAAAAATTGATACAATAGCTTGAAATAAAGCTTTCAAACTTTATGATACTTATGGTTTTCCAATTGAGATGACAGAAGATTTAGCTAAAGAAAAATGATTAAAAGTTGATAAAGAAGGTTTTAAAAAAGCTTTTAAAGAGCATCAAGAAAAGAGTAGAACAGCCTCAGCAGGTAAATTTAAATGAGGTTTGGCTGATAGTTCTGAAGAAACTACTGCTCTTCATTCTGCAACTCACTTAATGCTTGAATGATTAAATAGAGTTTTAGGTTGAGGAATTTCTCAAAAAGGTTCAAATATTACTCCAGAAAGACTTAGATTTGATTTTAATTTTGATAGAAAAGTTACAAGAGAAGAATTAGATAAAATAGAAGAATTTGTAAATAATGCAATAGAAAATGGATTTAAAACAACTATGGAAGAAATGCCAAAACAAAAAGCTATGGATGAATGAGTTAGATGAGCTTTTTGGGAAAAATATCCTGATGTAGTAAAGGTTTATACTATGAAAGGGAATGACTGAACTATTTATTCAAGAGAACTTTGTTGAGGTCCTCATGTGGAAGATTCTAGTAAAATGTGAAGATTTAAAATTAAAAAAGAAGAAGCAAGTAGTAGAGGAGTAAGAAGAATTAAAGCTGTGTTGGTTAAAGATTAAAAAATAGAAAAATTATGGAAAAATTAACTCTAAATTTAGATAAAAATTATTATTTGCCTTTTAGAAGAAAGATTTTACAAAATATTATAATTGATAGAAAAAGTAAATATACTACTGTTTGAGCTTATATAACAAAAAAAGAAGAAATAAAAGATTTTTTAAAAGAAATTTTAAAAGATAAATATTTTAGAAAATCTACTCATAATTCTTATGCTTATAGAATATTACAAGAAAATTGAAGTATTTTGGAATGAAAAAATGATGATTGAGAAGTATGAGCAGGAAATTGTATTTTAAGGGAATTACAAAGAGAAAATATGGTAAATATAATAGTTGTTATAACTAGATATTTTTGAGGAATTCACTTAAATGCAGATAGATTTAAAAATGTTATAAATGCTACAAAAGAAATTTTGAAATTAAAAAAAATAAAAAATTAAAAAAAAACTAGATTTTTCTAGTTTTTTTTGTATATTATAGCATAATTAATAAGAATTTTAATTAATAAAAAAATAAAAAATGTACAATCCACAAGAAATAGAAAAAAAATGGCAAGATTTTTGGGAAAAAAATAAAACTTTTAAACAAGCTAATCCTTGAGATAAAGATTTTGAAAAAAAACAAAAATATTATGTTCTAGATATGTTCCCTTATCCATCAGGAGCAGGGCTTCATGTAGGACATCCAGAATGATATACAGCAAATGATATAATTGCTAGATATAAAAAAGCAAAATGATATAATGTTCTTCATCCAATGGGATGGGATGCTTTTTGATTGCCTGCTGAAAATTATGCTATAAAAACTTGAACTCATCCA
>JALSSE010000219.1 GCA_026984415.1 Hydrogenothermaceae bacterium
AGAATTTATCCATGATGTTATTGTTAGACAGATGAATATGCATGGAATAACAAAAGTTATTGAAACAGATGATGGACTTGAATTTTATAAAGGTAAACATAAAGCAGGGTATTTGATTTTCAAAAAGGATGAAAACGGAAATCCATTGGTTATTGATGGGAAATATGTTATTGAAGTCCATGCCCCTGAATATATATTACATAACATTGACCACGAATTGTGGAGTATAATTGGACAGAAGCAATGAAAGTTAAAGTAATATCAACAGGAATAACTGACCCAGACACTATAAAAAAAGAGTTAGAAAAAGAAGGTTATTCAAATTTATTTTCGTGGAGTGATAGTCCCAATACATTTTATGACTGGCATACCCATAACTATCAGGAAGTCAGGTGGGTTTATTCAGGAAGTATAGTCATTGGTTATGAAGGTGGAGAAGTTTTATTAAAACCCGGTGATAGAATGGACATAGAGCCTAAAACAAAACACTGGGCTAAAACAGAAGAAGGCGTTAGTTATATCTGTGGAAGTAAATAAATATCTGAACATCTCAAAAATACTGTATAATTTCTGGTTTTATTTTTTCTGTACCTTAATTTATAAATATAATGATATTATAATATTTACTTAAATATGTTTATTGAGGAGTAATATGAGATTTGTTTATATTTTCTTATCTTTTTTAGTTTTTCTTAACTCGTGTAGTGTTGTTAAACATAAGGAGAAAAAAAAGGTAAAACATCCATCACAAAATGTTTATCTAAATATACCTGAAAATTTAGGAGCTTCTGTAACATTCAAAGGTAATGAGAAGTTTCCAGAGATAAAACCTTTATCCCTTGCAGATAAAATAAAGAACATACTTACATTAGAAGGGCATAAAGATGGAGTAAATGCAGTAATTTTTACACCTGATAATAAATACATAATTACAGGAAGTAGTGATAAAACTATAAAAGTATGGGATATCAAAACAGGAAAAGAAAAGAAAACATTAACAGGACACGGAGATTATATAACGTCCCTATCTATAACCAGAGATGGAAAATACCTTGCTTCAAGTAGCTGGGATGGCACTGTTCTTATCTGGAGTCTAAAAAAATGGAAAATTTTAACGACATTAGAAGGTAAATTTTCCTATATAAACTCTGTGGCTTTTTCTCCAACTGACAAAATAATAGCTTTTGGTGGTACAGATAAAAAAATATTTATTTTTGACTATATGTTAGGAGAACTTGTACAGACTTTAGAAGGTCATACAGACACAATAAATGCTGTAACATTTTCCCCAGACGGAAGCCTGATTGCGTCTGGTGGTAGCGACCAGACAATACGTTTATGGGATGTGAGAACAGGAAATCTTATTAAAACAATAAACGGACATAAAGATATTGTAAAAAGTCTTGTTTTTTCTCCAGATGGCAAATTTTTAGTATCCGGTAGCTGGGATGGAACTATAAAAGTCTGGAATGTAAAGACAGGAACACTTATAAAAACTCTAAAAGGAAATGCTCTTTTTGTAAATGGATTAGCTGTTTCCCCAAGTGGAGAATACCTTGCCTCTGCCCACTGGAATAATTCTACTATTTTGTGGAATTTAAGGAAAGGTAAAATTATTAAAAGATTGACAGACCATAAATCCTACATTACAAGTGTTGCTTTTTCTCCTGATGGAAAATTACTTGTAGATGGAAGTAATGATTTTACTGCAAAAGTTTACAATGTAACTACTGGATTTATACCAACCTTATCTAAAACAAAGATAGTAGTCCTTGATAAAAAACAGAGGTATTTAACTTTTCCTCAAAATACCTATTTAAAACTCGATTTTGCAGATAAATCTGTAATTGTAAAAAATGTAAAGGGAAAATTAATTTCTGGTGATGTTTATATTCCTAATATCTCTTTAGATTATATAGTTGTATATAAATCAACTCCTTTATACAAAACCCCATATATGTTGAAAGTTTCAAAAATTGTACCTCCAGGAACTATAATTGAACCAAAAAAAGCTTTGTTTTATGGAAAAAATCAAATTGCTTACGTTGAAATAAATAAAAAACTAAAAGGCTGGATAAAAACTGATTTTATTGCAAAGGTAGTTAAAACAGATAAAATTTTTATCCTTGCTAAAACTATCAAAAGATTTGAAAAATACCCAGGAGAAAAGATTAAAAAAGTTTCCGATGTAGAACAGTTAGAATCTATTTTCCTTAAAAAGAAATCAGATGTATTACCTTTAGGGCTTGCCCTTGAAGGTGTGTACTACATTCCTTATTTAAGAGAATACTATGTAAAATCTGCTTTAGGTGAAGGCTGGATAAAAGAAGATTTTATACAGGAAGTAGAGTATAAAGAAATAAATGATGAGTATGTTGCATTAAAAAACACAAGAATACTTGTTTCTCCCCTTTCAGCAAAAGAGCTTGGAAAAATATACGAAGGAACAATAATAAAACCGAAGGCTAAAATAAGTTTAGGAAATAAATCTTATTATTATGTTCATGTTGATAATATTTCATCTTCAAAATGCAGAAAACCATGTATGGGATATGTTGATGAAAATAGTCTAATACTTCTAAAAAAGGCAACTCAAAAAGAATTGTGGACTAAAAAGAATGCAAACCTTTACCTATCTCCTGCTGGAACGGTAATTTTTCCAATTGAAAAAGGTGTAAAAGTTATACCAGAGTACTACACTTCTGATTTTTATAAAGTAAAAGTCCCTCTTATGAAAGTTGAAGGCTGGATTTCTAAAGATGCTCTAACTTCTATAAAGGAGCTAATAGCAGAAGCAGAAAAGAAAAAAAGAAAAGCTGTAAAGAAAAAAGTAAAAAAACTTAAAACCCCTGTTAAAAAACAAGTTAAAAAAACAAAAAAGGAAGTTGTAAAGCAAAAAAAACAAAAAACAGTCAAAAAGAAAGAATTAAAATATAAAACTGCTGTGGTGATTTCTAACAAATTAAACCTTAGAAAAGAGCCAAATACAAAATCAGTAATACTTGCTGTAATTCCAAAAGGGTATAAGGTAAGAGCAACTAATATAATTAAGGGAAAATGGATAAAGGTTCATTATTACAGTAGAACAAAGAAAAAAATATTAGTTGGTTGGGTTCTAAAAAAATATATAGAAATTAGAAAATAATGATTGAGATAATTGATTTAGGAAAAAAAGATTATTTAGAAACTTTAAATTTACAAAAGGAACTTTTTAATAAGAAGCTCAAAGGTGAAGATAAGGATTTTCTAATAGTTGTTGAGCATTTTCCTGTTTACACAAAAGGAAAAACGACAAAAGAGGAGCATATCCCTGAAAAAATATTAGATGTTCCAGTTATTGAAGTGGAAAGAGGTGGAAGTGTAACTTTTCACGGGGAAGGACAGCTTGTTGTTTATCCAATTTTAAATTTAAAAAAATATAGAACTGGAGTTTCTGATTACATATCAAAACTTGAAAGAACCATGATTTTATCATTGGAAGAACTTGGAATTGAAGCATTTACAGTTGAAAAATTAAGGGGTGTTTTTACAGAAAAAGGGAAAATAGGTTTTTTAGGTGTAAAGATTTCAAGGTACATAACATTCCACGGTTTTTCTTTAAACGTTAATGTTGATAAAAGTTATTTTAGTAAAATAGTTCCCTGTGGTATAACAGAATATCCAGTGGCTTCAATTTCTGATTTTAAGAATGTAGAATTTAATGAAGTCAAAAATGTTGTTGTTTCTAAATTTATAGATTTATTTGAAAATAAAAAGTTTTAATATATTTTTAGACTCTAAAAATTAAAGAGAGGAATGGGATGAATTTTGATATAACACAAATAATTTTTATGGTTCCAGCTTTACTTTTTGCTGTTATTATCCACGAAATAGCCCACGGATTAGTTGCTTATAAACTTGGCGACCCAACAGCAAAAATGTCTGGTAGACTAACTTTTAATCCAATTCCACACATTGACCCGATTGGCTCCATTCTACTTCCTGCAATACTGATTTTTACCCATTCTCCAATTCTTTTTGGTTGGGCAAAGCCTGTTCCTATAAACCCATTACATTTTAAAAAATTAGGGTATAGAAAAGGAATGGCAGTTACTGCACTTGCAGGTCCCATGTCAAATTTAATATTCGCAATTATATTTGGAATAATGTACCAGATTTTAAAAAATGATTCTGTTATCAATTTATTTGCAAGCATAGGTGGACTGGCATTTGTAAAATCTGTAATTTTACCTCTTTTAATTTTGCTTCAATATTCAGTAACAATAAATGTAATTCTTGCTATATTTAACTTAATTCCTATTCCTCCTTTAGATGGTGGAAGAATTTTAATGAGCTTGGCTCCACCGCATTTAGAGCAGAAGTTAGCACCTTTAGAACAGTACGGATTTATTATAGTTATTGTTTTACTCCTTGTTGGAGTTTTAAATTTTATAATATTTCCACCTTACAGATTTTTAGTTTCTGTACTCCTTGGTACATGACATAAAACATTAAAATTGTAGGAAATAGGAGTATAATTATTTTTGTTTAATTTTAATTGAGATTTAATATTAATTGGGGCAGATAAATGACATTAGCAGAATTAGGTATTAGACAGAAGGGAGTTATTGTTTCAATCAATACTTCTCCAGATTTTAAAAAGAAACTTATGGAGTTGGGGCTTTTTCCAGGTCAGGTTGTTGAGATTATACAGGATGCACCTTTTGGCGGTCCTTTAAAATTAAAAGTAAAAGATTACTGTCTTGCTTTAAGGAGAGAAGAAGCAAAAGGGATTGAGGTTAAAAAAATTGAAGAATAAAAGGATAAAAGTTGCCCTTGCAGGAAATCCTAATACAGGGAAAACGACTTTGATTAACGCTATTGCAGGAACAAACCTTAAAGTTGGAAACTGGCCTGGTGTAACAGTTGAAAAAAAAGAGGCTGTAATAGAATACAAAGGCTACACTATTGAACTAATTGACCTACCGGGGATTTACAGTCTCGGCAACCAGACTGCCGAAGAAAAGGTAGCTATTGATTTCTTACTTAAAGAGAAACCAGATGTGATTATAGATGTTGTTGATTCTACCAATTTAGAAAGAAATCTTTATCTTACTATTCAACTTTTAGAGTTAGAAATTCCTTTAATAATCTCATTAAATATGTGGGATGAGGCTCAGGAGAAGGGAATTCAGATAGACTATAAAACTATGGAAAGGTTATTGTGTTCTAAAGTCATACCAACATCAGCAGTACATAAAAAAGGTGTAAAAGAGATTTTAGAAAATATAATTCAGGTTTATGAAAATAAAAAATTTGTCCAGTGTACACATTTTGAGTCGGAAATTGAAAAATACCTTATAGAGTTAAAAGAAACTATTGAAAAAGTTCAGCCTGTTCTTTTTGACTTGATTCCAAGGCGATTTTTAGTAATCTCATTGATTGAAGGGAATTTTGTTTTTGAAGATATAGATATAAATGAGAAAATAATTAAAAAAGCTGAAGAAATTCGTCATAAGTTAGAAAAAATCTATAAAAAAGAGATTTCAACACTGATTGTAGAAGAAAGGTACTCAATTGTTATAAGTATTTATGAACAGTGTGTAAAAAGGGACACATTAAAAGATATAGACACAACCCTTATATTAGACAAAATATTCCTGAATAAAATTCTTGGTTTGCCTATCTTTCTGTTTTTAGCATGGCTTATGTTTGAATTTACATTTGAACTATCTGCCCCTTATGTAGATTGGCTTGATAGCTCTTTAAGTAATGTTATTGCAGTCTGGGCAGTACAGGGATTAATGGCAGTTAATGCTCCAGAATGGTTGCAGTCCCTTGTTTCTGAAGGTGTTATTGGTGGGGTTGGGTTTGTCCTTGTTTTTGTTCCTGTTTTATTCTTCCTTTATATATTTATGGGAATTTTAGAAGGCAGTGGATATATGTCAAGGGCTGCATTTTTAATGGACAGGTTTATGAGTTTTATAGGACTCAGTGGTAAATCTTTTATTCCTCTTATTATCGGGTTCGGTTGTAATGTTCCAGCTGTATACGCAACAAGAACTATTGAAAATCCTAAAGAAAAAATTCTTACAGCATTAATGATTCCTTTTATGTCCTGCAGTGCAAGGCTGACCGTTTTTGCATTTTTTGTAACGGCATTTTTTACCCACCATAAGGCATTGGTAATATTGTCCCTTTATTTACTTGGTATTTTAGTTGCTATTAGCGTGGCTTTTGTTTTACAAAAAACGTATTTCAAAACAGAGTCTCAAAATTTTATCCTTGAGCTTCCACCTTATAGGTTGCCAACTTTTAGGTACATAATGATAAGTGCGTGGACAAAAACAAAAGCTTTTATAGTTGATGCAGGAACTTTTATTTTTGCAACGGCTATGGTTGTGTGGTTTTTGCTAAATGTCCCATTTGGAGTTCAGGATAAAGAGCATAGTTTATTTGGACATATAAGTAAAGCAATAGCCCCTGTTTTTCAGCCTTTAGGTTTTGGTTATTGGGAAGCTTCAGGTGCTTTAATGACAGGATTTGTGGCAAAAGAAGTTGTTTTATCCACTATGGGAAATATTTACGCTGGAGAAACTTTAAAAGAAGAACAGCAAGAACATGTTTCCCTTAAAGATGGACTTAAAGAAATTGGGGTAGGGTTTATAAACGCAAATATAGAAGTTGGGAAAAAGATTTTTTCAGTTTTCGGTTTAATAGGAAACGAGCCTGAAGAAGAGGAAACAGATAGTACACTGTTAACAGCAGTACGAAATCAGTTTACACCTTTATCTGCATATGCATTTTTAGTATTTTTACTTTTATACACTCCTTGTATGGCAACTATTTTTGCTATAAAACAGGAGCTAAACAGTTGGAAATGGATGGGAGTTTCTGTTGGAATTGGTCTTACTGTAGCATGGGTACTGTCTTTCCTTGTTTACAACATAGGTAGAATTTTTCTGTAGTTGATTTTTATCATAATTTTGAATAAGATATTTTTATAAAATTTTTATTGAAATTTAATCTCAATTGCAACGAGGAGTGAAAGATGTCTGTATTAGAAATGAAGTCAGAATTGGAAAATATATCAAATAAATTTGAAAATTTATTAAATAAAGCTAAAGGCAGTCAGGAAAGATTGGAAATTTTTTCTACCTATTACAAAATGCTTATTTTAATTGAAAAAATGAAAATAGATGATATTAAAGGGAAAAAGAAATGAAGTTTTTGATTAGTATTGTTTTATTATTTTTTAATATTTCTTACGGAATGCTTTTAATAAAACCTGAAGATGCAATAAAGGAACAATTTCCTGATTCCAAAATTGTAAAAAAGAATATACTTCTCACTAAAAAACAGGTGAGTCAGATTCAAAAATTGTCAAAATCAAGGTTAAATTCAAGTATTATTACTGTTTATTTTATAAAAAAAGATGGAAAAAATGTCGGGTATGGAATTATAAATACCCATAAGGTAAGGACAAAAAAAGAAACTGTTTTATTTATACTTTCTCCAGACTGCAAAATACAGGACATTGAGATAATAGCATTTTATGAACCTCCTGAATATATGCCAGATAAAAGATGGTTAAAAGTTTTTAAAGGTAAAGATTCAAGTAATCAATTAAGATTAAAAAGAGACATTCCAAATATAACAGGAGCAACCCTTTCATCAAAAGCAATAACTACTGCTACAAGGCAGACTGTTTATATCTGTGAAACTGTTTTAAAAGGGAAAAAATGAGATTTTTTGTCCAGCATAAAAAATCAGAATTTATTTCTTTACTTGTGGTGTTATTTTCCTTAACTTTTTACCTTTTTATATTCTTTTCTGTTTTATTAAAATTTGAAAGTAATCAATTTTTTCCAGAAGAAATAGTTTTAGATATAAATGGCAATTTAGATGAATTTATTGAGCCAAAGGAACTGACTGCTTTAATAGAAAATATACATATAAATCTATTTATTAATTTGATAGGTTTTTTGTCTATCGCTGGTATATTGTTTAGAACTTTAATCAATCATAAATTAAAAATTTTGCTTGTTTTTGTAGGTTTTCTATCTATTTTGATTTACCCTTTATCCTTGTTAGGTATAAAGTTTTTATGGGAAGGATTTGGATATTTAGCTTTTGCGTCTTTTCTACTTATTATTATTGTATTTTTTGTTGTGAATTCTATTAACATTTTATCCTTTTTAAACGGGAAAATTAGATGAATCTTTTAGCTTTTACTATTGGTATTTTTATTTTTTCAATAGTTTTCCAGCTTTTTACAGGTATTTGGCTGTTTTTTGAAAAATACTCTATAAATCCAGAATACATATCAGAACTTATAAGAGGAAATCCAGAAAAATTTATAAATCCAAAATCTGTTTTAGGAATTCTTGAAATAACTGTTCCTCATCTGTTGGCAGTTAGTCTAACTGTATTTGTTATTTTACACTTCTTTTATTTTTCAAAAATTAATATGTTTAAAATAGTTTTATCTTTAACTGTTTTTATCTCTGGAATATTAGATATAGTTTCAAATGTATTAATTCTAAAAATCTCACCTGTTTTCTCCTATGTTAAAGTCCTTTCTTTTTTACTTTTTGAAATAGGTTTGTTTATATCCCTTGTTCTTGTTGGATTATCTTCTTATAAGCATTTAAGACAGCAAAATCACTAAAATTTTTACTGAAAATTATCTGTCCAGAATTTAAAATTAAAATAAATCCAACTTTTTTACTTTTTAAAAATTTCAATGCGTAATCTAAAGGCATTACTGAAATAGCCGTTGAGTAAGCATCTATTGAGGTATTATCTGCAACTGATACTAAAGTTATTGAAGCGAATGTCTGCTCAGATTTTCCAGTTTTTGGATTGATAAGGTGGTTATATTTTTTTGATTTTATATACCTTTCATAATTACCACTCGTTGAGATTGATGTATTTGGTTTTTTTGTTTTAAATTTAATTATCCACCCTTCTCCAAAGGGATTTTGAATAAAAATATCACATAAATTTAAACACCTGATATCACCACTGGCAGCTATTATTCCTCTTTTAACTCCTTTTTCTATTAAAAATTTTGCAACTTTATCAACAGCAAAACCTTTTCCGATACCACCTAAATCAATCTTTGCATTATTTTTTAATGCTACTTTGTTTCCTTTTAGTTCAATATTTTTGTAAGAGATATTTTTTAAAGTTTCTTTAATCTTTTTTTCATCTGGTATTGTTTCTTTTTCTGTTTCAAATTTGTAAGTATCTTTTGTTAGCTTCCCTACTGTAATATCAAAGTATCCATCTGTTTCTTTAGAAATTTTTAAAGATTTTTTAATTATTTCTATAGAAACTGGAGATAAAATTGCAGTTTTTTCTTTATTTAAAATGGAAATCTCACTGTTTTCTTTATAAATTGATAGTTTTTTATCTAAATCTTTAAAAATCTGGAAAGATGGTTTAAATAACTCTGACTTATTTTCTTGGAGTTTTATTGTTATATACGTTCCCATTATAAACTTTGTTCTTACTTTCAGTTCTTCTGATTTTGAAGCTAAAACGTATAAAAAACAAAAAAGAATAATGGTTAACTTTTTCATCTATTTTTTCCTTCCATATCCAGTTTATAAAAGCTAAAGACTTTAATTTATGACAAAACTCTAAAAAAATCATAAAACTATAAGTCTCTTTTTTATAAACTATACTTGAAATTGAGATTAAATATAAATTAGGAGGATGTATTATGAAAAGAGGTTTGTTAGCAGGTATTTTATCAGTTTCTTTTGCAGGTTCTGTATTTGCTTCAGATATAGAGGAAAGGGTTCAGCAGTTGGAAGAGCAGAACCAACAGTTAATTGATGAAATTGCAAAACTCAAAGAAGAAATTTCTATTCCAGAATTAAGACAGCAGTCTTATTCAGGGATGGGTTTTGCAGCATCAAAAGTTTACTTCAGTCCACAGGGCTTATCTATCGGTGGTTATGGGGAAATTGTTTACATTAATTATGACAGCAGCTCAAAAAGAGACTACACAGACCTTTACAGGTTTATTCCGTATATTGGTTATAAGTTCAACGACAAAATAATACTTAATGCAGAAATAGAATTTGAACACGGTGGGAATGCAGAAAGAGGTGGAGAAGTTTCCGTTGAATTTGCTTACATAGATTTTCTAATTAATAAATGGGCAAACATTAGATTAGGTAATTTACTTATTCCTGTTGGAATTACAAATTTACAGCACGAGCCAGTTTTCTTTAATTCTGTTAATAGACCAGAAGTTGAAACAAAAATAATACCTACCACTTGGAATGAAAATGGAATTCTCATTTACAGTAATACGGGAAATATAGATTATCAGGTTGGAATTGTAAATGGACTGTACGGAACTACCCACGGTGAATTTGGATTTTCTTCTGACAGCTGGATAAGAGGAGGAAGACAGGGAGGTGCTAAAGCAGTAGCAGAAGATTTTGCATTTGTTGGAAGGGTTGATTATTCAGGTATTGAAGGGCTTTATTTAGGAGGTTCTGTTTATTACGGAAATTCAGGACAGGGAGAAACTTTAGGTGGAGAAGAAATAAAGGGAACAGTTTCTTTATTTGAAATACACGGGAAATACCAGATAAAAGGATTTGAATTAACAGGACTTTACGTAAAAGGACACTTAAGGGATTCAGATTTAATTTCCCTTTACAACGATGATGTTATTGGAAAAAATACTTATGGTTATTATTTAAATGTTGCTTACGATGTACTACCATTACTAAATCAAAACTCAAATTTTAGTCTACCTGTATTTGCAAGGTATGAAAAATATAACACTCAGGATTCTGTAGCTGATGGTTTTACTCCAGACCCAAATAACGACAAAACTATCTGGACAGTGGGACTAAACTTTAAACCTCATCCAAATATTGTTTTAAAGGCAGATTATCAATTTAGAGATAACGAAGGAGATGGAGAAGCTGATAGATTAGAACTTGGTTTAGGATTTATCTTTTAAGGGAGGTTAGGAAATGAAAAGGTTAATTTTATTAAGTGCGGTTTTTCCTATTTTTACTGCATGTGATTTTGGAGGATTGGCAAATGATTACAATCCAGAAAATGATAAATCTGCAAAACTTGTAGCTGGATTTCCTTACTTTACAAAATATAAAAATCCAACTGCTTATATTCCTACCGAGTGTTATACAGATACAGGAATTGTTAGAAATAAAGAAGCATTTGCAAATCCTTGTTATGTATGTCATAACGCTGGTAATACACCTGTTGATAATGCTGGAGACTGGTTAAACCAGTTAGATTTTGGAAGATTTCCTTTAAATGAAAACCCGTGGTATAATGCAACATCACCAGAAAAAACAATAGAAAAACCAATTGACAGCTCTGGAACAAAATGGACTGAATTTGATTTAAAAAACAAAACAGTAAAAGATAATAAAAAAGGTATTCAAATCTCAATTGATAACTGGCTTAAGAAAAATAACTGGGAAGATGCATATCAAAAACAGCTTTCATTAGGAACTGGAAAACTTGGTGAGTATAAACTTGATATGCCTCCACTTTATAAATGGAATGGAAATGAATTTGTTAGAACAGATTTTATAGATAACGAAGGGTTTATTTATAATTCGGAAACAGAACATACAAACAATACAAATACATGGTGGAGGGCATACGACTGGAAACATTTTCCCGGTTTTTTTCCAACAAATGGAAGACTTGACTCTGCAATGATAAGACTTCCAGATAAATTTAGAAAATTTAATGGAAACTATAATAAGGATGTTTATAAGATTAACCTTTCTATTTTAGAATGTGCATTAAAACAGATTACTGAAAATTGTGAAGTTGAAAATCTCAATACAGATTTACTTGGTACATTTAATATTAGCTATGAATTATTACCTGATGGAATAAAACTTTTAAAAGTTCCTGACAATTACGTAGGAGATGCTTCTGATGAAAATGTATGGCAGATAAAAGGAAAACTTCCTGAAAATAAAAGAAAAATTGGTTTATATCCTGTTGGAACAGAATTGGCACATCCTGTTTTTTACATAAATCCAGATTGGGAGAACAAACCTGAACTTGCTGGGAAAGTTGGACAGCTAAAAGAGTTCAGATACATGAAAAAACTTGTTATGCAGGACGTAAATGAAGAAGGTGGAGAAGAAGAGGAAAATGTAGATTATTTTCCTTACGATAAAGGACTAATGCCTAATGACCCTGAAATATGGCTTATGGGTGGTTGGATTGAAGATA
>JALSSE010000220.1 GCA_026984415.1 Hydrogenothermaceae bacterium
CAGTTATTTTTTCATCTTTTGCAACAAATACAGGTATTTCTCCATTTTTTTCTGCTTCTTTTTCTTCATTTAGAATTTCTTCAGGTATAGTAAACCCTAATTTTTTCATAAATTCTTTACTTCCAATGTAAACTTTTTTCCCATCAACAATACCTTCAATTCCCAATCCAAAGTGGATTTTAAAGTCTGAAACTTTTTTGTCTTCATAACATTCAGACTGGCAGTGAAAAACAAAGCTTTTAGCTATTGGATGTTCTGAATGTTTTTCCAATGAACAGGCAAGGCATAATGATTCATCGTCTATAAATTTTGTTTTTGAAACCACCATAAATTTTTCAGTAATTGTTCCTGTTTTATCAAAGAACAGAGTTTTAATTGAGGCTAATTTTTCTAAAACATCAGCACCTTTTATGATAATTCCTTCCCTCATTGCTTCTCCTAACCCAATCCAGAGGGCAAGGGGAGCACCAATACTAAAAGCACAGGGGCAGGAAATAAGAAGAACTGACATTGAGGTAATTAATGCCTTTTCAAAACCTTCTACATAGTACCAGTAGGCAAATGTTAATGCTGCAATTGTTATCATCACTGGTATAAAATAGGCTGCAATAGTGTCTGTAATCCTGTTTATAGGAGCTTTTGAACTTCTAACTTCTTTCATTAATCTTATAAATCTATTTAAAGTCCAGTCTTCTGCTGGTTTGTTTACCTGTATTTTAAAACTTCCGTCAATATTTGTTGTCCCAGTGAATAACTCAGAACCTACTTTTTTTAAAACAGGCTTTGATTCTCCTGTAAGTATTGATTCATCAACATACCCTTCACCTTCAACCACTATTCCATCTGCTGGTATTTTTTCACCGGGAAATATTTTTACAGTATCTCCAATTTTAATTTCTTCAGGGGATAACTCTAACTCTTTACCGTCTCTAAAAACTTTTGCTTTTTTAGGGGTAAGGTCTAAAAGTTTTTTCATGAAATTTGAAGCTTTTACCCTTGAAGATGTTTCAAGGTATCTTCCAAATGTTACAAGGACAAGTATCATTGTGGCTGTTTCAAAATAAATGGCTTTTCCACCTGTAAAAACAGAATAAACAGACAGAAAATAGGCAGAAAACGCCCCTATTGCAATCAGTGTATCTGTATTTAGTGTTATTTTTCCTCCAGAAAAGGAGTTTCTCAAAATTGGATAACCTAAAATAAGCATTACAGGTGTAGCAAGAACTACAATGACATACTTAATAAAACCTGTGAAAATCTGGGCTTCTTTTTCGTCAGGTGTAAAGTGGGCTCCGTAGAGGTATGTACTCATCATAAAGACAAGCATCGCAAGGAAATAACCTAAACCAAATTTCCCTAAAAATGCCTGTGCTGTTCCTTCTTCACCTCTTAAACCGGTAACTTTGTTTATTAAATAACAGCCAAAACAGCAAAAATCCCTTGTAATTCCTTCTATCTGGTATTTAACAGGTTTTCCTGTTATTGGAATTCCACACTGGTAGCATTCTTTAGCATTTTCTAAAGGTATATCGCAGGCACAGGATATAACAGGTTTTTCTTTCTTTTCTTCCATTGATGTTTTAACTTCCTTTAATTTATCGTTAAATTATTGTTAATTTATAATCCTAAATATATCCGAGGTACGTTTGTTTTTCAAGATAAAGAAGTTGAAACGATGTTTTTAAGTTGACTTTCTAAAATTGCAACTTCATCTTTTTCTGGAACAACTTTCTCAAGATTTTTCCTTAAATTAGGTATTGTCACTAATACCCTGTTTTTATCTTTTACAACACTTATCAAAACAGGTATTTCCCTATCAGATATTTTTAAAATAAACTCAATTACACTACATTTTATTTTTGCCTGTCTTCCTGTCTTTTCAAAAGGTTTTGTAAGGTCGTATTCGTTAACAACCTCAAAATTGTTCTTTTTCAAACCTTCTATAATTGCATTTAAGGTCTGGTGTAAATCTTTATCATATACATCTATCATAAACATTTACTCACCTCTTATTCTGGAATTTGCTGTGTCAAGCAGTGATACGCACCTAATCCTAAAATTATATCAGTTGCGTCTAATCCTATAACTTTTCGGTCTTTAAATGCTTTCTGTAATATTTTAAGTGCTTTTTCATCTTGCGGTACATTGAAAGTAGGAACTATAACGTATTTATTTGTTATATAAAAATTCACATAACTTGCAGGAAGTCTTGAAGGTTCTTTATCCCATGGAAATTTGTAAAAAATAGGTTCAGGCATTGGAACAGTTATTACATTCAGGTTATTGTTTTTTAAAATTTCATAATTTTCCTTCAATATTTCATAGTTTTCGTCTTCAGGATTTTCTTCAACGGCTGTAATAACAGTATTTTCATTTATAAAACGGGTTATATCATCAACATGTCCATCTGTATCATCTCCGACTATTCCTTCTTTTAGCCAAATAATTTTTTCAACTCCTAATGTAATTTTCAAAACTTCTTCAATTTCTTCTTTTGTTAAATCAGGATTTCTATTTGGATTCAATAGGCAACTTTCTGTTGTAATCAGTAAACCTTTACCGTTAACGTCAATTGAACCACCTTCTAAAACCATATCAATTTTAATTCTTTTTAAATTCAGTATTTTTTCCTGTTTT
>JALSSE010000221.1 GCA_026984415.1 Hydrogenothermaceae bacterium
TTTCAATAGATTTAAGCATGAGCTTTGCTTTTATATTTTGGGGGTTTAGTTTTACTGCTTTTGAAAGCAAATAGTAAGCTATTTCATAATTATGAGTCCTTCTGTAAATTCCAGCTTTTTTTGTAAGAAGGGAACTTTTCATCCGTGGATTTTTTTCTTTTTGTAATTTATCATTTAACTTACATAACATTTCAGAAAAAATTCTTTTCTGTTTTATTCCTCTTTCAAAGTTAAGTTTTGAAATATCAGTTGGAATAAAAACGGGTACTGAAAAAATTAAAGTTAAAATAGCAACAAATATTCGTTTTGTTATTTTTGCTTCATATATAAGGTATTTAATCATATAGCCTGTATATAAGAAAAGTGGTAATATCAAAGGAAGTCTGTATCTATCAGTAACAAAAAACATTACAACAGTTAAAAAATAGATTGTAAAGAAAATATGAATAGGAATGAATTCTTTATTTCTTAATGAAAGAATAAAACCAACTAAACCAAATAACGAAAAAATACCAAAAGACAAAGTAAATTTATATAAAAATGTTTTTTTCTTAATGTAATTCTTATTTATATTATTTGGAATGTCAAAGTAATTAATTGTATAAAGACTTTTCTTTAAAACTAATTTTGCAAAGTGATTTGGGTTTTCCTTTATATCTTTAATAGCTTTTTGCTTCCAGAATTTAGAAACTTCTGAAGGTTTTAGTTTTCTTCCGGTTTCTTTTTCAGCAATTTTTCTCCCATCAAAATAGTGTCCAAAACCACTTCCTCTAACCCCTTTTATATATGTATAAATACCTACAGATTTTGAATTATTTCCAATATAAAAATGTATTCCACCAATAGCTGTAACAGGGATGATATCTTTTACTACAAGATAGTTCCTGACCATAGAAGAACCTACTATTAGAAATATAGGTAGGGCAAAGTAAACTACTTTAAACCTAAATTTTACCAGTAAATATAAACAGAAAAAAACAAGAACAAGCAAAAAATTAACATATACAAGAGAACCTAAGCCAAATAAAAATCCAGAAATTATCAAAGACCAGATTTTATTTCTTCTTAGAAAAAGACTAAAAAAGTAAAATCCCCAGAATAAAAGAGTAATACCAACTGATGTTTTTAATAATTGTAAGTCATAAATAATAAACAAATCGTAAAAGGAAGAAAGTAAAGCTAAAAGTAAGGAAATTTTAAAATTTTTTAAATATAGTTTTGAAGTTAGATAAACTGATATAGGAACAGTTGAACCCATCAGAATGTTGATAAGTTTTAAAGGAAATAAATCTTCTCCAAAAATAGAAAAAGATAAACTTACTAAATGTGCGTATAAAGGTGAATAATAATAAGCCTCTTTTGAAACGAATGGAATATTTTCATTTATAAATTTTGCAATATAAATATAAAAGTCAGAATCAACAGATGGAGGAGGACATTGAAACTCTGGAAATACTGATAACTCATTTAAAATTAGAAATCTAAAAATAACATTTATTAAATAAATAAAAAAAAGCAGGGATATATCCCTGCTAAAAATTTTTATAATCAACATTGTTTCTTACTGAACATTTGTATTTAAACTTCCAGATGGAATTTCACCTGCTTTTGCTCTAAATTTATGAACACATATATCAAGCGTTGCAATGTATTGGTAATCAATATAAATATCCTTTCCATCTTCATCATTGAAATTTCCATCATTATTTGTATCATCGTTACTGTCAAACTGTCCGTCTAAGTTATAATCACATACATATTCTGGATTACCATCATTATTAATATCTATAGATTGACAGTTAGCAAAATACTTTGAATTCGTTTTAACTAAATGTGATTCAGACAAATTAGCATCCCTATAGCAGTTATCATTGTCTATTGCCTGTGTAGATATTCCATTTTCCATTTTTTGTAAAGCTTTAACAATTGCGTCTTTTTTAGCCATAGAGCCAATATTCTGTGGACAATTAAATGTTTGTTGACCTGCATTGTCCCAAGAGCATACGACGCTTTCTTGTTCCTGTTTTGTTAAAACTTCTAATAAAGAGCCGACCATTGTATCAGCAGATATAACAGTTGTGTAGTCAAATTTTGATTCAAAATCTGATAAAACATCTGTATTGTCAGATTGATTAAGTTGGAATGAATTTGAAATATAACCACCATAACCATCATAACCATTGTATCCATTATAACCACCATACCCATTATATCCGCCATATCCACCATATCCACTATATCCACTATATCCTCCCATATATGAAACTGGATAATAAGGAGGAACACCTAAAATAAATGCTTCTCTTTTGTATGTATGCCCTTGTCCATCATTATAATCCTGTAAATCAATATTACCTGTATTAAACGCATTGTTTGCTGTATCAGGTCCTATAAACTGGACAAGATACTGTCCTCCTGTTACACATACATCAATACCATTACACTTGTCATTTGAAGGTAAATTAGAACCTTTAAATATAACCCCATAATTTGAGAAAAAAGATGGTTTTGTAGCATCGATAGATGTATCAAAAATATCATATCCCTCTACTAAATTGAAATAATTAAGAGTCTCATTTGAATTTGGATTAGTTTTATTTAAAACA
>JALSSE010000222.1 GCA_026984415.1 Hydrogenothermaceae bacterium
ATCAAGTATAATGTCTTTTCCTTCTAATTCTTTTAATTTTTCTTCTATTATTTCTATAATTAAATCATCAGGAACAAGTTTACCTGCATCCATATACTCTTTTGCTTTTTTTCCTAATTCAGTTCCCTTTTTTACTGATTCCCTTAAAATATCCCCTGTTGATAATTGAACAAAACCTTTCTCTTCAACTAACCTTTCAGCCTGTGTTCCTTTTCCTGCTCCTGGAGGTCCTAAAAAAATTAATGTTTTCGCCATTTTAACCTCTCTTTAGAAATCCTTCATATCTTTTCATTGCAAGATGGGCTTCCATCTGATGTAAAGTATCAAGAGCAACAACTACAACGATAAGTGCGGAAGTTCCACCAAAATAAAATGGAACATTTAACCATCTTATAAGAAGCATAGGTAATACTGCGATTATTGCCAAAAATATAGAACCAGCAAAGACAAGCCTTGTTAATACATAGTTTATATATTCAGCTGTCTGTTGACCAGCTCTTATTCCAGGTATAAAACCACCGTTTTTCCTTAAATTGTCTGCAACATCATTTGGATTAATCAAAATGGCAGTGTAAAAGTAAGCAAAGAATATAATTAAAGCTACATAAATAACAAAATACACATAACTTTGAGGTGATAATGCATCAACTATTACCCTTGCCAGATGGCTTTGTTCTGCAAACATCTGGGCTATTGTTGCAGGAAACATTAATATAGCAACAGCAAAGATAATTGGAATTACACCTGAAGGGTTTAGTTTTAAAGGTAAGTATGTTGCAGATGTTCCACCTGCACCAACATTTCTACGTGCATACTGTATAGGTATTCTTCTCTCTGCTTCCTGAATGTAAATAATACCGGCAACCACTACAATAATTACTAAAATAGCCATAGCTGCTGTAAATACTTTTATTTCACCAACTCTTAATAGTTCGTAAGTTTTTATAATTGCATCAGGAACCCTTGCAACAATACTTGCAAGAATTAACATTGAAATACCATTACCAATACCAAACTCAGTGATTTTTTCACCTAACCACATTAAGAACATAGTTCCTGTCGTGATTATTATTGTTGTAGTTATTATGAAAACAATGGTAGATTCAGAAACAAGTGTTTGTCCTGTTTCTGTTTTTAAATTACTTATCCAAATAGCAAGTCCTAACGACTGGAATGCAGAAATAGCAAGGGTTAAATATCTTGTATACTGGGAGATTTTCCATCTACCGTAATCCCCTTCTTCTTTCTGGTACCTCTCTAATGTAGGAACAACAGCAGTCATTAACTGCATAATAATTGCTGCTGAAATATATGGCATTACGCCAAGGGCAAAAACTGATAATCTACCTAAAGCTCCACCTGAAAACAGGTTGTAAATATTAAAAAGAGCCCCTCCAGCAGAATTAAAATAAGAAGTTAGCGCCTGTGCATCAATTCCTGGAACAGATATATGAGTCCCTAATCTGTAAACTGCAAAAATGAGTAAGGTATAAACAATTCTATCCCTTAACTCTTTAACTTCTAATATATTTTTTATTTGTGCTAACAAAGAAATCCTCTTTTTATGATAGTTTTTCTACAGAACCACCGGCAGATGTTATTTTTTCTTCAGCTGATTTAGAGATAGCATGAACCTTTACAGTTAAAGATTTTTTTAACTCTCCATCTCCTAATATTTTTACAAGAATTCCTTTTTTAACAAGTCCTTTTTCTTTTAATGTCTCTGGATTAACTTCTTCTCCAGATTCAAATCTTTTTTCTAATAAACCTACATTTACAACTTCATAAACTTTTTTATGCGGACTAATAAATCCTCTTTTAGGTATTCTCATTATGAAAGGAGTCTGTCCACCTTCAAATCTTGCAGGTAATTTCTGGTCTCCAGACCTTGAAGTTTGTCCTTTTTCTCCTCTTCCTGAAGTTTTACCTTTACCTGAACCTAATCCTCTACCTACTCTTTTCTTTTTATGTGTAGCTCCTACATTAGGCTTTAATTCGTGTAATTTCATTATTGAACTTCCTCCACTTTAATCAAGTGTTTAACTTTTTCAATGTTTCCCATAACCATTGGATTTTTTTCTAAAATTCTTTCATCATTTATTTTCTTTAATCCTAATGATTTTACAGCCTGAATTTGAGTTTTTTTCTTTCCTGCTAATCCTCTAACCAGAGTAACCTTTATTTTCATAATGAAGTAGTACCTCCAGCGTAAATTCTATAATTCTTTCTTATTTCTTCTTCATCTACCCCTCTAACTTTTGCTACTTGTTCTGGTGATTTCACCTGTAATAGAGCATCAAAAACAGCCCTTACGGTATTATTTGGGTTTGTTGTTCTTCCTATGATTTTTGTAAGGATATCAGTTACACCTAAAAGCTCTAATACTGGTCTCACAGCTCCACCAGCCACAACACCAGTACCTCTTCTTGCTGGTTTTAGTAAAACAACAGCTGATTCGTATTTTCCAATAACATCGTGGGGTAGTGTTCCTTCAATTAAAGGAACTTTAATTATATGTTTTTTTGCATCTGCAATAGCTTTTGCAATTGATGGTGGAACTTCTCTTGCTTTACCTAACCCAAAGCCAACATGTCCGTTTTTATCAC
>JALSSE010000223.1 GCA_026984415.1 Hydrogenothermaceae bacterium
TGATGAAAACATTTACAAACTTTTACAGTCTGGTAAAACTACAGGTGTTTTCCAGTTGGAAAGTAAGGGGATGCAAAACCTCCTTGTTAAACTAAAACCTACGAAATTTGAGGAAGTTATAGCTATCCTTGCACTGTTTAGACCAGGACCTTTAATGTCTGGAATGGTAGATGAATATATAGAAAGGAAACACGGAAGAAGACCTGTTGAGTATCCTTTTAAAGAAGTTGAAGATGTTCTGAAAGAAACTTACGGACTGATTGTTTATCAGGAACAGATAATGTTTATAGCCAATATACTATCAGGATTTACACTTGCAGAAGCTGATATTTTAAGGAAGGCAATAGGTAAGAAAAATCCTGAAGTTATGGCAAAAATGAAAAACAGATTTGTTTCTGGGGCTGTTGAAAGGGGATTTCCAAAAGATAAAATAGAAAAACTGTGGAATGATATTGATAAATTTGCGTCTTACTCATTTAATAAATCCCACTCAACTGCTTATGCTTACTTAACCTACTGGACAGCTTACATTAAAACCTATTACCCTGAAGAATTTTTTGCTGTAAAACTTTCAATAGAAGGAAATGATGATAAGTTCCTTAATCTTCTAAACGATATGGAAGAATTTGGGATAAAACTTCTACCACCTGATATAAACAAAAGCTATCCAAATTTCAGTATTGAAGGAAAGAACAAAATAAGATTTGGGCTTGGAAGAATAAAAAATGTAGGAATTCCTTCGGCTAAAGCTATTGTTGAAGAAAGAAAGAAAAACGGTGAATTTAAAGACATATTTGATGCTGCTGAAAGGTTGGACACTAAAGTTATGAACAAAAGGGTTCTTGAATCTTTAATAAAATCAGGGGCTTTTGATTTTTCAAATGTAGACAGGGGAGTTCTTTTAAACAACATAGACAAGGCACTTTCGGCAGGTCAAAAAGCAAGGGAAAGTAAACTATCAGGTCAGAACTCTTTATTTGGGTTAATTGATGATGGAAATGCTGACAATCACGTAAGCTACGATTCAGCTGAAAATTTATCTGAAAAAGAAAAGTTAAATTATGAGAAAGAAGTTCTTGGTTTTTACATTTCAGGACATCCTTTAAATGCTTATAAAAAAGAGTTAAAGAATAGGGTTGTGAAGATAAAAGACCTTATAGAGAGAAAATCAGGGGATAGGGTAAAGATTGCAGGGGTTATTTCTTCTAAAAAGATGAAAAAGACAAAAAGAGGAAATACAATGGCAATCCTTACAATTCAGGACGAAACTGGAATAATTGATGTAAGGGCTTTCCCAGATAAAATGGAAGATTTATCAGTTTTAGATGAAGACAGGATTGTTATTATTGATGGAACAATAGAAATAAATGAAGAACAGGAGACAGTTTCTATGAATGCAAGTAATGTAGAGCCTATTGAGGCAGTAAATCAGGAAGTTAGGACAGTTAAGTTCATACTTTCTAAAGATAAAGCTATGAATGGGGTTGCCAAAAAAATAAGGGATTTATGTTTGAAACACAGGGGAGATAAAGAAGTAATTATTGAAATTTATGAAAAGGGAAAATTTAGCTGTGAAATAGCTACCCACAGTGATTACCACGTTTCTATAAGTGATGAATTTAAACAGGAAATTGCCAATATACTTTCTCCAGAAGAGTACATATTTGAATAAAGTTATTTTTCTAAAACGGCAAAAGTTTCTATGTGGTAGGTTTGGGGGAACATATCAATAAGTTTTGTGTTTTTTATCTTGAAGTTATTTTCTGTTAGTAAACTTAAATCCCTTGCAAGTGTTGATGGATTGCAGGAAATATAAATTATTTTCTTTAAATTTTTTAACTCTTTTATACTTTTTAAAAATTCTTTATCAATCCCTGTTCTTGGTGGGTCAACAATAATTAATTCAGGATTTTCTTTTTTTAGTAAATTAACTGATTTTTTTATATCTAAATTATAAAATTCAGCATTTTTTACATTGTTTAACAATTTGTTTTGTTTTGCATCTTCCACTGCCGATTTGCTTATTTCTATTCCAATTATTTCTTTACTGAATTCTGAAGCTGGAAAAGTTAACAGCCCAACTCCACAGTAAAGGTCAGCTGTTTTTTTATAAAACTGTCCTTTAATCTCATCTTTTACAAGTTTTATCAGATTTTCATACTGGAAAATATTTACTTGAAAAAAAGAGTCCATACTGACCCTGTATTTGTATTTTCCAACTTCTTCTATAACAAAATCTTTCCCGTAAAGTTTAAATCTTTCTAAGTTTCCTTTTTTATTTTTGAAATAAAGACCAATTCCTTTTAAATCAATTTTTAATAAGTTTTTCATCTGTTTAAGATAAAAAGGAAATTCTTTAATCTTTTTTGGGAAAATGAGTTTCATTAAAGTTTCATTTTTTGAAGATGAAAAAAAGTGTATCTCTAACGGGCTGGATTTCATTTTAAAAAGTATATTTTTTAGATTAGGCGGCAATCTGTATAAATCTTCTTTTAACAATATACATTCATCTATGTCAGTAACTTCATTTGAACTTTTTTTGTAAAAGCCAATTTTTTCACCTTTTATCTTAAACTGAACCCTGTTCCTGTAAAAAAACT
>JALSSE010000224.1 GCA_026984415.1 Hydrogenothermaceae bacterium
TGCTGTAGAGTTTGAACTTTATTTTTTGTCATTCTAAATGCAGGCCAGTGGTCAGCCGCTGTTGTTCCTTTTATTCCATTGTATTCAAATCCTAAAGGTTTTAACCACTGCATTCTAAGAACTTTCCCAGCTGCAAACTCATGACAAACCTGACAGGATAAGTATCTTTTTCCTCTTTTTAGTCTAAACAGGTAAACTCCATAGTCGTAGGCTTTTTTTGCTTCTGGTGATTTTGTATCCACATTTATTTTTGTTCCTGCTGCAAGGTAGAATAGATATGTAGTTAATGCTGTATTTTCTTTACTTTTTAAAGGGAAAGGTTTTACACCCTGATATTTACTCTGGCAGATTTGAATTCTCTGTTCCAAATTAATTATTCGTTTTGCATCCTTATCATATTTTGGATAGTAGGCTGCTGCTGTTGCGACCCTTTCTTCTACTTCTCCATTTTTTGTGTGGCATGAAGCACATGAAATATTTTTAGGTCCCATTGGTTTTTCAAATAAAGCCCCTCCTGTTTCTTCAGCAAATACTTCACCAGGATTTATTCCTTCCTGATACAACTCCCAATCTTGCTCAGAAATAGCCTGACCGGGACCTTCCTGTGCTAAAGACATTGAGAATATAGAAAATGTTATTGCTCCTATCAATGCTAATTTCTTCATTTTTATCCCTCCTATCCTTTAGGTTTTATCTGGATAGTTTTTTCAGTTTTAGTTCCATCGTTCTCAGTCCATATAATTTTTAAAGGAGCAGCTTTTGTGATTTTCAGGTTGAAAGCTATATATGGGTTAGCACTTACCGATGGGAAAACATCCATCCACGTTACTTTTTCGTCTCCGTAAAATACTTCTATTTTTTGTATATACTGTGCAGGGATAACCTTCCCAGTTTTTTTGTCTTTTTGTAAGCCTGTATGCATAGGGTGCATTATTATTGATGCTACTGTAACAATATCTCCTACTTTGTATCTTCTTGGTTTAATTTTAACTAATGCTGTTCTTGCCATTTTTATTTCCTCCTAATTTTTTTATTAAAAATTTTATCCACAACCACCAATTGTTACTTTTACAGGTTTTTCAGCCTTTAAAAATGTTCCATCACTTAATTCAGCAATAGCAACTACATCCATAGTTTTTGCTAATCTAATACGTGTTGAAATAAAAGCTTTTCCATTGGCAGGAGTGAGATAGGCACTTAGTGTTCTTGGTTCAAAATTATCTTTTGCAAGTATGTGGATAGCTTTTACATAGTTATCTTTTTCCATTGGATGATTTACAGTTATTTTTACAGGAACAACAGCTCCGTTTTCTGCAATCGCTGGAGCAATTAGTTTTACTTTATCTGAACTTTTAACAGGACTACCTCCTGTTATTTCCTTTAATGCTTCCTGATAACTTCTTTTTTGCTGTTGTGCTTTTGCAGAGTTTTGTTCTTTTAAAAGAACCGGTGATACAGTGATTACCGAAGTTGCAATACCTGCCACTTTCAAAAAGTTTCTTCTATTCATTATTTTTACCTCCTGATTAATTTTCATTCATAAAATATTCTGTCATGCTCATTTTTTTGTAATAACCTTCTGCAAAGTACTTAAGAATCAATAAGAAATCCTCTTTTTCCCATGCTCCAAAAATACTTTTAATCTTTTTTCCATCTGGTTCTAAAAAATGGAAAGTAGGTGTTCCTAAATACCCGTATTCTGCTTTAATCATTTCTCCTTCTGGAGAGTCTTTATCCACCTTAACAGGAATAAAATATTTTTTTAAAATTTCCTGTATCTCCTTATCTTTAAAAGTGGTTCTGTCCATTTTTTTACAGTAACCACAGTGGGGAGAATAGATGTAAATCAAAATCAGCTTATTCTGTTTTTTTGCCTTGTATAAAGCAGTATCTAAATCTTTCAGCCATTTTATATCAGCTTTAGCTGATGTTATACATATTCCTAAAATCAGAATAAAAACAGCTGTTTTTTTAAACATTTTTACTTCAGAGATAATAAAAATGCTGTTATTGCACAAACCTGGTCGTAAGTTAATGCTTTAGTAGTAAGATTAACAGTCATTATGTTGTAGTATGGTATAAAGTCTTTGCTGTGTGGGTCCATATATTTTTTAGGAACCTGAACTCTATAATCTGCAACCCTCTGGAATACCCAGTCTATAGTTTTTTTCTGTCCCCTTAAGTCAGGTGCTTTCATTAATCCAGTTGTGTATGCTGTTAAATCTGGTCCGATATTTCCAGCACCTTTTGAACCTGGAGCATTGTGGCATGCTACACAGTTAGCAACTTTTTTGTTGTTAAAGAGCTTTTGTCCTTTTGGTGCCATTTTTTTAATAAACTTTGCACTTGACAGTTTACAGTTGTCTGGAACTGCATAAAGGGTTGGTCCTGGGGGAATGTCCTTTTTAACAATTCCTGAAGCGTCTGGGTGTTCATATTCAATTTTGTAAGTTTCAGCTTTAGACAGGGAATTAAAGCCAAGAATAAGAACTGTAGACAATAAGGCATGTTTAACTAATTTCATATCTTACCTCCTTTGAATTAGATATTTTTCTTTTTG
>JALSSE010000225.1 GCA_026984415.1 Hydrogenothermaceae bacterium
AGATGGGTAAGTTAGATAAGATAAAACCGTTTATAGTTATGGATATAGTTAAAAAGGCTAACCAGTATTCTGATACTATTCATTTTGAGATTGGAGAACCTGATTTACAGCCGTCTCCAAAAGTGTGGGAAGCAACCGAAACGGCAGTGAAAAATAAATTAAACCACTATACAGAAAGCCTTGGACTTTATGAACTGAGGGAAAAAATTTCTCAATTTTACAAAACAAAATATGGAGTTGATATATCTCCAGAAAGAATAGCCCTTACAGTTGGAACATCTGGAGCTTTTTTAGTAGCTTATACAATTTTATTAGAAACAAACAACAGGCTTGCCCTTACAGACCCGGGTTATCCGTGTTATAAAAACTTTGCTTATATTCTTGATATAGAACCTGTTTTAATACCTATTGATAAATCAACAGACTACCAGTTAACAGTTGAAAAACTTTCAAAGTATGAAAATATAAAAGCTGTTCAAATTTCTTCACCTTCAAATCCAACTGGAAATATTTATAAAAAAGAAAATTTAGAAGAACTGATAAATTACTGTGATGAAAATGATATTTACTTTATTTCTGATGAAATTTACCACGGATTAGTTTACGGTGAAAAGGAACATACAGCTTTGGAATTTTCAGACAGGGCTATTGTTATAAACGGTTTTTCAAAATATTTTTGTATGCCGGGTTTTAGATTAGGATGGATTATTTTGCCTGAAAAATTTATAAGGAAAGCTGAAATTATTTTGCAAAACGTTTTTATTTCGCCACCAACATTAAGCCAGTATGGGGCTTTAGAAGCTTTTGATTACACACATTTAAAAAAGATTACACAGACTTACAAAGAAAGGAGAGATTTTTTATACTCGGAACTTTCAAAAATTTTTGATGTTGATGCAAAACCTGAAGGGGCTTTTTACATCTGGGCTAATATATCAAAGTACTCAAATAACTCTTTTGAATTTGCAGAAAAACTTTTAGATGAGATACAGGTTGCAGTTACTCCTGGTATTGATTTTGGAAATAATAATACAGAGAAGTATATAAGATTTTCTTATACAAAAAGTATTGAGCATATGAAAGAAGGTATAGAAAGAATTAAAAATTTTCTTTTATAAAAAAGTCGTTTAGCTCAACTTCATAATTGAATTTTGCATTTTTTACTATTGTTTTTAATAATTCTTCTGCATTTTCAGCATCTATTGGATAAGTTGATATTACTTTTGGGAATTTTTTATCAAAGAACCCTTCTATTGCTGTGTATATAAATTCTGCACCTTCTTTATCTGTTAAAGGCAAAACAAGAAAGAAATTTTTATCTTTTACAAAGATTGCGTCAGATTCTCTTAATACTGTTACTAAAAGTTTATAAACTTTTTCTGCATCGTCTATATGTGGAACAGAAAAGTAAAGAACTGATAGTTTTCCAAAAGGTATCATACGTCTTATTTTTCCAATTTCATACTCAATAAGATTTTCTAAATCTTCAAAGCAAAATTCTACAGGCATTATACTTTCACCTTCTCTTGTTTTAATTGTTTACATTTTCGGTAAGAATTTGTAAAAGTTTAGAAACATACCCCGGCAGGGCATTCACCTTTTAAATGTGCTTCAAATTCCTCTGGATATTTCCTGTATGCGTCAACTATTGCCTGTGGAGCAGAAAAACCAAGTCCGCAGATTGAGCCAATTGGTATGTTTTTTGCAAGATGTTTCAAAACTTCAAAGTCTCTTTCTGTAGCTTCTCCTTTCTGGAATTTTTTTAAGATGTTGTACTGTTCGTAAGTCCCTATTCTACAAGGTGTACATTTTCCACAGCTTTCGTGGTGGAAAAAGTTTGCAATAACTATTAATGAGTCTATTATACAGTCATCTTCATCTAATACAATTGTGGTTCCAGTTCCGCCAAACCCTTTTGGTGAATAGTCCATCGGTGTATCTAAATCTTCTTCTGAATAAACTCCTAAAGCCCCTGAGAATACTGCTTTGAATTTTTTTCCATTTTTTATTCCTCCTGCCATATCAATAAGCTCTCGGAGAGTTATATCCATTGTTGATTCATAAACACCCGGTTTCTCTACTTTTCCACTTACTGGAAAGAGTTTTGGACCGTAAAATCCTGATGGTCCTATGTTCATGAAATAATTTTCATAAGTTACTATGATTGGAATATTTGATAATGTTTCTACATTGTTTACAACGGTAGGTTTTCCAAAAAGCCCTTCGTTTGCAGGGTATGGAGGTCTTAATCTTGGGTGTCCCCTTTTTCCTTCTATACTTTCAATTAGGGCTGTTTCTTCTCCACAAATATAAGCACCTGCACCTCTGTAAACATAAATTTTTAAAGAAAAATCAGTTCCTAATATATTTTTTCCTAAATATCCTGCCTCTTCAGCATCTTTTATTGCGTCAACTAATATCTGGTAACCAGCTGGATATTCTCCTCTAATGTAGATGTAAGCTTCTTCTACTCCTAATGCGTAAGCAGATATTGCCATTCCTTCAAGTAATAGGTGCGGGTCTCTTTCTATTATTATTCTGTCTTTAAATGTT
>JALSSE010000226.1 GCA_026984415.1 Hydrogenothermaceae bacterium
CAACTGGAATTTTATAACTCTCTTTAAATTTCTGGATTTCTTTTTTTATCAAACTGTACTTTCTATCAAGTACAGACAAATTATCCTGAAGTCTATTGTATTCTGAAAATTCGTAATAACTAAACAAAATTATTGAAACAAATATAAAGAAATTAGCCAAAACAACTGCTTTATTAAAATTGTTCTTCTCAATAAACTCATCTGGAAGAATGTTATAAATATCTGGAATTAGAACATTACCTATTGGTATTAAGTAGTTAATAAATGTTTCCTTATCACAATTTTTTATCAAACTTTCTTTAAATATTACTGCCACTGGTTTTTTTAAAAAATCGTATCCCATTTTTGAAAGTTCAAAGTTTTCAGAAATCTCCCCTGAAAATAAAATTAAGTCTATATTTTTTGATTTATTTTGGATTACATACTGGTATGTTAAATTAATATTCTCATAAAATAAATTTGTACGTTGTTGTTCGTCTAATCCTTCAAGGATTGAAACAGTTCTGGTGTATTTTAAATTTTTACCATTACTTACAGTGATAATCATACTCTTTTTGTCTGCATATACATGAAAAATATCTTTTTGTGGAAATAAATAGTTAGATATACCTAATAAAGAAAATGGAGAAAAGAACAAAGCTTCTAAATTTTCTATTAAATTTTCTTTAAGATTTATCTTTTTTAATACATCTTCAATAGGGACAGCATAAACATTGTATAGAACATTATTTTCTAAATTTTTCTCTGGTATTGGAATAAATTTATACTGTTTATTAGATTCAAGACTGTTTGACAGTTTGTTTTTTAACATAAATTCTTTAGTTTTTTTGTCTTTTATTACAGGTAAAGAAATTTCTTGATTTATGTAATCTTCAAACTCTACAGAAAGTACAGTTTTATATTTCTTTATTAAACCTGTTAAATCTTCAAGATACTCTGTTTCAGACTTTTCAGTAAAGTTAAAAGTTTTATACAATGCAAGACCATTTTTTTTCTTTTTAACTAAAACACCTATTTTTCTGTCAAAGTCAAAGGAAAGTATTCTATTCATCATAATCCTTGTAATTTTATGGTTATTTAACTTTCGTCAGAAAAATAATAAGTTTTAGATGTTTAATTTAGTAAAGTATTACTGGTGTAAGTTATTCATTATTAACATAATTTTTTCTAAAACTGTAAAAATCTGTATTTTAAATAAATGTAATAGTTGTAAAACTTAAAAAATTTAAAGTTTTTATTTCTTTAAACGATTATGGTTATAAATAGTAAATGGAGGATTTAGAAAAATGAATAGGAAAGGTTTCACATTAGTTGAGGTAGCAATAGTTCTAATAATTATTGGAATAATATTAGGGATGGTGTTTAAAGGCAGACAGCTTATAGATAGTGCAAAAATAAAAAGTTTAGAAACTAATTATAATAAAATTCAAACTGCTGTTAACACTTTTTACGATAGATACGGGTTTTATCCTGGTGATGGCTGTAATGCAAATGAAACATCCCCAGCAAATTGCAGCGGGACAAAAAACGGTTTAATTGATACATCTGACGAATATTCTGCATTCTGGACTTTACTTATAGATGGAACGGGCTTACTTACAGCAGCTGATAGAAAAACTATAACTGGTAATAACTGGGACATTACATACTCCAATGTAAATGGAAAAAATGCAGACTGGTTAAAATCATCTTTTGATACAAGATATATTTGTGATTTAGACAGGAAAATAGATGATGGAGTATATAATTCAGGAATAATACAGGCAGCAGGAAATGGTGTTAACTATAATACAAGTGTAGATTGCTGGTCTTTAAGTGGAACTATACCAAATGGTTATTTCTATCTTTTACCTTAACAATATCAACTTCAGGGGTAAAAAAATGAACAAAAAAGGTTTCACATTAGTTGAGGTAGCAATAGTTCTAATAATTATCGGAATAATATTAGGGATGGTATTTAAAGGCAGACAGGTTATAGATAGTGCAAAAGTAAAAAGTTTAGAAGCTAATTATAATAAAATTCAAACTGCTATTGATACTTTTTATGATAGATACGGGTTTTATCCTGGTGATGGCTGTACTACAGCCACTCCTGCTTCTGTATCAGATTGCAATGGAGAAAAAGATGGTCTAATTGGAGCTAATAGTAAAAGTAAAGAATTGGATGCATTCTGGTATTTATTAATAAATGTAACTGGTTTACTTACACAGGCTGACAGAAAAACCATATCTGGTTCAGAATGGGATATTGAATATAACTTCCATCACGATAGGACAGGAGATTGGCTTATTGCTGAAATTCCAAGGAAATACATTTGTGCATTTGACCAGAAAAGGGAAGATGGAGACAACCATAAAGGAAGAATTCAAGCACACGGTGTTCCCGATTACCATCCTGACACAGATTGTTGGAAATTTACTGACTCAACTCAGGCAAGACTTTATCTTCTTCCATAATTTTTTCACCAATCTTTACGAAAGGTATACAAATAAAACATAAATCTGGAGCAGATAAATGAAAAATAAAGGATTTACTTTAGTAGAGCTTG